>JBPYEE010000243.1:0-4669 GCA_051985095.1 Vicinamibacterales bacterium
CGGCACCGCTCGGCCATATTTCCTTCCCGAACTCCGGCGCGGCCGCGGCGCAGCCGTCGTTCATCCGCGGCGTCCTCCTGCTCCACAGCTTCGAGTACGACGACGCGATCGCCGCGTTTCGCGAGGCGGAAAAGATCGACCCCTCCTTTGCGCTGGCGTACTGGGGTGAAGCGATGTGCTTCAACCAGACGCTCTGGTACAACGAAAACCTCGCGAAAGGACGCGAAGCTCTCAACCGGCTCGCCGCGACCCCGGCGGCCCGTCAGGCGAAGGCGCCGACGGCGCGCGAGAAGGCATACCTCGACGCGGTCGAGCGCATGTTCGGGCCGGGCGAGAAAATGGCGCGGAACCGCGCGTACGCCGACCGCATGGCCGAGCTCGCACGCCAGTTTCCGGAGGATGACGAGGCGGCCGCGTTCCATGCGCTCGCCCTGCTCGGCACCCAACCGGAAACCGGACCGCGCGATACGACGGTGATGATGAAGGCCGGCGAGATCGCCCTCGGCGTGCTGAAGCGGAATCCCAGCCATCCTGGCGCCGCCCATTACGCGCTCCATGCGTTCGACGACGGCGAGCATGCGGCGCGGGGGCTCGAGGCCGCGCGAACCTACGCGAAGATCGCGCCGGCGTCCAGCCACGCGCAGCACATGCCGTCGCACATCTTTCTACCGCTCGGCATGTGGGACGAAGCGGCGGCCTCCGACGAAGCGGCCTTTGCCACGTCGGTGAATCTGGCGAAGCGAAAGGGCTTGTCGCCGGCGCAGTACGACTTCCACAGCCTGTCATGGCTGCAGTACGAGTACCTCGAGCAGGGCCGATTCGCGAAGGCGTCTGGCCTGATGCAGCAGGTGCAGCAGGTTCAGGAGGGGCAGGAAGGCCACCCGATGAACCATCTGAACCACGTCGAAAGCGAAATCGGCCGAGGCTACGGCCCCATCTCGCTCAAAGCGGAGCGGGCCTCGATGCGGGCGCGGTTTGTGGTGGAGAGCGGCCGCTGGGACGAGATGAAGGGGCAGCAGTCGTTCGATAACGTCGACGAGCTGTTTGCGCTCGGTCTGGCGAGCGTGAAGCTCCACGATGAAGCGCGAGCCGAGGCGGCGTTCGACCAGCTGCAGGCGGCGCGCGCGTCGGCCCCCGACGCCGACAACCGCCGCCTGGCGCAGATCATGAGCGGGGAAGTCGCTGGCCTGCTGCAGCTCGCGCGCGGTCAGCAGGCCGAGGCGTTGCGAACGCTCGCCGGGGCCGCGAAGGCCGAATCGCTGCTGCCGCGCCCGATTGCCCGGCCGTATCCGATCAAACCCGCCGTCGAACTCTACGCCGAAGCCCTGCTGGCGTCGGGCCATGCTGCCGACGCGGTGGGGCAGTTCCAGCTCGCGCTGGCGCGCACGCCGCGGCGGGCCGCCTCGCTCATCGGCCTTGCCCGCGCCGCGCAGGCGGCCGGTCAGCGCCAGCTCGCGGTCACAACGGCGCGCGAATTCATCGCGATGTGGCACGCCGCCGACGCGAATCGTCCGGAGCTCAAGGAGGCGCGGGCAATCGCGCCGTGAACCCGGCGGTTCACCGCGTCAGACTTCGGTAATCTCGATTTCTCGGACGTAGTAGAACATATCGAGCCGCCGGGTGCGGATGGCCGGGTCGTCCACACGCAACACAATCTGGTAGCGACCGGTGTCCCGCGGCCGCCAGGTGTGCGTCCACGGGCTCCACGTCAGCGGCGACGCCGGCAACGGGCACTCGTCGACCTTCTGCCACGGCGTGCCGACTCGGAACCGGATTGAGAGGGCATTGGTCGGTTTTGTGCCGCCCCAGACGATTCCCACCAGGCGGTACTCGATCCGGCCACCGGCGCGCCATTTTTCGACGCGGACGGGGATTGCGGCCGTGTCAATCGTGGCCGCCTCATAGTCCCGGGCGCGCGCCGGCACGCCGGTCTGGTGCGTCCGTCCCGCGAACTCGCGCATCTGGCTGGTCGCGTCGGCGTCGTTCGGCACCAGCGCGATGCGATCCACCCATTTGATGCACGCACACCCATACCAGCCGGGAACGACGAGGCGCACCGGACTGCCGTGATGCGGAGGCAGCGGCGCGCCGTTCATGCGGGTGGCGAGGAGCGCGCGCTCGAGCTGATTGCGCGAGAAGATCCAGCTCGCACCCGGCACCGAGGTTCTCGACGGTCCTGGATCGTCCGCACCGCTGACGAGGACGCGCGCGTCGGGCGCCGGCGGCCGCAGTCGGTCGAGGACCGCCCCGACAGGCACCCCTTCCCATTCGGCGGCGCTCAGCAACCCGAAATTCGCGGGGTCGGCATTGCCGGCGCACTCCATAACGTATGGCCCGGCGCGCGTCGCGTCGCGCTCGAGTGATGCGAAATCGAGCCCCCCGTCGCGGCCAAAGGCCCTGGCAGCCGCGAGGTCAGCTGGCGCCGCCGTCCGGATATAGAACCGATCGTTCGGGGTGAGGAGCGTCGAGGGATCGCGTGGATCGATTGTCGAGAGGTCGTTGAATTGCCGGGCGTCGAGGCCGTCGCCGAGCAGGCGGCCGAGCGGCGCCGCGGGTCCGCCGCCCGGGTTGCCGAGCGGAACCGTCCCGATGAACCGGGCGTCAGCCGTCTGCCGCCCGAGCGACGGCAGCAGCAGCCAGGAGGCGAGAAACTCGCGGCGAGTCAAGCGAGGAGTCTTAGAACCTGGAACGCAGAACCCGGAGCCGCTCCGGGTTCTACGTTTCCATTCTAGTTCTAAGGGTGGTGCGGTAACGGCTGGGCTACCGGGTGCTCGTCGTCGTCCGCGGCCAGACCGTCCCCTGATCTTCGCCCTTGGGGACCATCTGCATCCCTTTGTACAGGAAGCGCTGGAGCCGGCGTCCGTCGTAGGTTTCGGTCGTGTAGATGTTCCCCTTGGAGTCGGTCGCGATGCTGTGGACCGCGTAGAACTGTCCCGGCATCTTGCCGCCGTCGCCGAAGCTGGTGAGGATCTCGAGTGACTGGCGATCGAGGATCCACACTTTCTCGTCGTGACCGTCGGCGAGGTAGATGTACTTCTGTTGCGGATCGTTCGAAAACGCGATGTCCCACGTGGAGCCGTCACCGAGCGTCCGCTTGCTCACCCAGGACTCTTTGATGAACTTCCCTTCGGGCGTGAAGACCTGGATCCGATCGTTGACGCGATCGCAGACGTACACCAGGCGGTCCTTCGACATCTCGGCGCAGTGCACCGGCGTGCGGAATTGCTGCGCGGGCGGAGCCTCAGGATTGTAGCGGCCGATGTTGGTGTCGTCGGGCTTGTTGCCGTACGCGCCCCAGTACCGCTTGAACTTGCCCGTGTCGGCGTCGATGACCGCGACGCGTTTGTTGCCGTACCCGTCGGAAATGTACGCTTCGTTCTCTTTCGCGTCGACGAAGATCTTCGCGACCTGCCCGAAGTGTTCGGTGCTGTTGCTGTCGACCGGTACGCCTTTCTTGCCGAACATGTTCAGGAACTTGCCATCCTGCGTGAACTTCAGCACGAGGCCGTCGCCGCCGCCGTTGCCGCCGATCCAGACGTTGCCCTTGTAATCGATCGTGATGCCGTGGTTCGAGGACGGCCACTGATAGCCGTCGCCGTCGCTGCCGCCCCAGTGCCGCAGCAGGTTGCCCTGCTGATCGAACTCGAGGATCGGCGGCGCCTTGGCGCAGCATTCACCGGTCTTGGAGTCTTCCGCGGCCTCGAGCGGGTTGACCGAGTCGGGCCGGTGGACGATCCAGATGTGATCGTTGGCGTCGACGCTGACTCCGATGGACATTCCCTGGTACCAGTGGTTCGGCAGCGGCTTGGGAAACGCGGGATCGACCTCGAAGCGCGGCACCTGAACCTTGGCGCCGTTGCTCTGCGCGTCAGCCTGTTTCTGCAGCAGTGTCTGCGCCGCGCCGAGCGCGATCAGCAGGGCAATTAGGGTGGAGCCGATGTAGAGATGACGTGTCATGTGACCTCACTACCGCTTGACGAACTTTTGAACACGCTTACCTTCGTAGGTTTCGCCGGTATAGACGTTGCCCTTCGAGTCGACGGCGATGCTGCCCACACCATAGAACTCGCCGGGATAGCGGCCGCCCTGCCCGAAGCTGCCGGTCGTCTGCAGCGTCTTCGCGTCGAGGATCCAGACCTTCTTGTCGTGACCATCGGCGACGTACAGCGTCCGCTGGTCGGGCGACCAGGCGAGGTCCCAGACCGAACCGTCCGCTTTCGTCGAGGTCGACACGGTCGCTTCCTTCACGAACTTGCCGTCCTTCTGGAAGACCTGGATGCGATCGTTCTGGCGGTCGCAGACGTAGACCATGCCATCCTTCGCGACTTTCACGCAGCTGATCGTGTGAAACGGATTGCCGTTGGCGGTCCAGCCGCGCTTGAAGGTGCCGCTCGTCGCGTCGAACACGGCGATGCGATTGTGCCCATCGTCCGCGACATACAGCTCGTTTGCCGCGTCGTCGACCGCGACGGCAAGCGGGCGGCTCAGATTTGACGGGTTGCTCGCATCGGTTTGTCCCGGTTTGCCGATCTGCGTGACGAACTTCCCGGTCCGGTCGAACTTCAGCACCTGGGCATCGGCCGGCGGCGGCGGACCAGCCGGCGCCCCCGCGCGACCCCGCGCGGCGGCGGCATCGCCCCGCCCGGCGGCATCCGCGCGGCCACGCGCG
>JBPYEE010000244.1:0-4498 GCA_051985095.1 Vicinamibacterales bacterium
GGCGTCCTGCGCCGGGCGCGTGGCATGCGGGATGAAGCGATGCTCCTGCTGAAACTTAAATGGGCGAGCGTCCGACCGATCCGATCATCTCGAGATCTCGCGCGATTCATTCAGCCGATTTCAGTTAGTTCGTGGCACATAAAGCGGGGAAGATCTAAAAAAAGAAGGGCGTGCAAACCGCTGCCACGGTCACCACAACAGCGGCGTTTCGATGTGGGTCCAACTCCACCGCTAACCACGCGCAGCCGACCAACCCGACCAGGAAGCCCAGGCCAGGAAGCAAATACAGGCCCCCAACTCCGAACACGGAGAGAGGCAGAGCGGACATCAGCGTAAACAGCTCAGATGTCACCGCATGAAAGTGACCGGCATGCGGTGCAAAGAACGGCTCAACAAATCGAACGGCCTCGCCACCAATCGACAGCGGCTCAATCTGCAGCGGCCGATCCGGATGAGCAATTGCAGCTCGAGTCGCGATTAACTTCACGCCGCAGTCACCAGCCACGAACGTGTCATGCGGTAGGTTCACGCCGAGAGTCGTGAGTACCAACGAGATTCCGACGAGAAGGGCGGCGGCGAGACGTGCGTTTGCCGATGACACGACTGTTCTCAGTGCGTTCAACCGGTAGTCCCGTTCACGTCAGGCGGTGAATCCATCATGAAGCGTCGATCGTAGCGTCGCGACGACCGGTTCGAGGTGCTCGGAATCTTGCCGCGGGCCTTCGGCAACGTCAAGACCTCACGATTCAGAGGCATGAAAGGAACTAGCACTGGCTCTCGCAGGTGGAACACCTCAGACAGCGGATTCATCGTTGTGACGAGCTTTACCAACTCAGTCTTTCGCTCGACCGATCGCGACCGCACGGCTGGGGCGGCTCAAAGCTCCGTTGTTTGATCGCGCGACAGGAACCGTCGCCAACTCACGCCACCCGACATCGACAGACTGTCGGTTGCGTGTCGGTCTTCGGTTCTGATAATTCTCGGCAGCGCTGCCCACGGACGGTGCAGCGCACGACGAGGGGCGACCTTGGATTTCGATCCCCGCGAATCCGATCGTGACGATGACAGTCGTGACATCGAGGCGCAGTGGGTCGCGTTGGACGGGGCGAGTGGCCCCGATCGCGACCAGGACGACCGCCACGATGTTCGTGATCCCGATCGAGATCACGACCGTGCGTTCGATCCGCGTGACCCCTTTGTCGACCGCCTCAAGCTGCCGCGCGGCGCCGACCGACAAATCGTGCTCGACGGCAACGATCGGTACGAACTGAACGGCGACGACAGCCGCACGCTCGCGGCCGTCGGCGCGTTTCGGGTCGTGGCCGAACGGGATCTTCAGAATCATCGGACGGAGAACGAGAGCCGCGATCCCGACCTGCGCCATCTTCGCAACCAAGGCCTAATGGAATCCGTCAAGCTGCACGGACGCGAAAGGGCGGTGACGCTCACCGACCGCGGGCACCGTCTCCTCGAGCGCAACCGACAGGATGATCGCCGCGGACGTGAGCAAGCGTTTGATGCCGGCGTGAACCGGCGGCGCGAGCTGGCCCATGATGCGCAGCTGTATCGCGCGTATCTGCGCGAAGCGGAGCGCCTCCACGAGCAGGGGGCCGACATCCGCCGCGTCGTCCTCGACCAGGAGCTCAAAAGCGACTATAGGAGTGGCTGCAGGAGCCCAATCGCGGCCGCTCCGACAGCGATGGGCGACCCGATCGCGATCCGCGCGAGGTTGAACGCTGGGCGGCCTCTCACGATCTGCCGTATTTCGACGACCACCTGCACTTTCCGGACTTCCGCATCGAGTACGAGCTCAATGGCCGCGAACAGCACGAGGACGTCGAGGTCGTGACCGAGCACTATCGCGGCGCCCACGCCGCGAGCGTCGCCAAGACGGGGTTTCGCTGCTACGGGCTCGGCGGCGGCCGCGGTGGACGGAGCGTGAACCCGCGAATCGCCGACGAGTTCCTATGATGCACCTGGTCGCCGACGACCTTTGTCAGAGCGTCACACCGGCACGTGTCGAGGCGCTCCGGTCGTTCGGGTTCACGGAGCGGCAGGCTCGCTTCCTGGTCCACGTGCTGATCTTCTCGGGCGTGTTTCTCGAGCGCCAGTACCGCGCCTTCAGCGGATTGGCTCACGGCCAGAAGACCCACGACTTCTTGAGCCGGCTCATCAGTGCCGGCCATGCCACCGCGATTATCCCAGGCGCCCTGCACCGCGGCCGCTTCTTCCACGTCCAGTTCAAACCCTTCTACGAGGCGATCGGCGAGGCGGACAACCGCAATCGCCGAATCGCCGCGCTCGGCCGCTGCATCGAGCGCCTGATGCTCTTGGATGCGGTCCTCGCCGACCGACGTGTGGGCTGGCTCGGCACCGAACGCGACAAGTACGCGTACTTCCGCCAAGCCCTGGTCGAGTCCAAGCTGCAGGATCACTGGTATCCCCATCTCGCGTTCGGCAGCGGTCGGGATCGGACGCTGCGCCTGTTTCCCGACAAGCTCCCCATCGGCGTGCCGCTGCGCTGCGGCGGCCGGCACGTGTTCATGTACTTGGTGACGCGCGAGAACCCAATAGCCTTCCGCGTCTTCCTCGTGCAGCACGCGACGCTGTTACGATCCATCGACAACTGGACCCTGCGGATCCTCGTGCCACGCCGGTTCCGCAAGACGGCGTCGCTCTATCGGTACGCGGTCCGGGATGCGTACCTGTCTCCGCTCGAGCCCTGCGACGTGGAGCAACTGGACTGGCTCTTTCGGGCCCGTCGCGGCGAGTTCGTCTGCCCGGGACGACACATGGACTTCGACCTCGGACGGATGGCTCGGACCTATGCCGCCACGCGCTTCGAAGCCCTGTATCGCGTGTGGCAGCAGGACGGCCACGAAGCGCTCTGGGCCATGCAAATGCCCTACATCAAAGAGCAGTTCCACCGCGGCGAGGGGCGGATCGAATTTGCGGAATTGCCCCACCAATATCTGCAGCTCGCGCCCCTCGTCGGTGCCCCAAGCGGAGTTGAGAAGGGCCTCGTTCAGGGAGACGACCTAGCCTCGCAGTAGGTTGTCCTGCATAAATCACCGTCTCTTGCGCACGCCGCCAGCTCCGCCCCTCACGAAGAAGCGTGTCTGCCCAAGCGAACATCGATGCGGCAGAAGCACTTGAGGGAGACACCGTCGCAGAAGCGGGCGGCGGTCTCCGCCGCCCCTGACACCACCTCAGCATCTGGATGGGAGAGCAAGCCGTGGTGTGAGCGACCCCGGCGCCGCAAGCGGAGGCCGGCCCTGACAGGGTCGTTCACACCACGGCTTGCGTGTCAGGAGCCGACGTCGATCTGTCACAGCAGCCGTGCCGCCCGCGGGTCGGCGAACGGCCGCTCGCCGAGTCGGAAGCCGGGCCGTTGGCGTCGATCAGTGCTGGCAGCGCAGCGCAGTCGCCGATGGCTTCGAACACGCGTGCTCGGGTCGCGTCTTCCCTCACAAACAGGCCGAGGCCATCACGGGCATCAGCCTGACGCGGTGCTCAGCACCGTCAATGCTCGTCGCGTGCGATCGAGACGGCTCCGCCCGCGCGTTCCGCGCGGCCTGCCGGGCATTGACGGTGCCTCCGCTCCGCGTCGTCCTAGCGTTTACGTGATGGCCGGCACTAACCCGACCGGCGGTAACAGCCAAGACGGCGCCGCGCGGAGACGGCGTCAAGACCGCCGCAGACGCCCGCCAGGGCCAAAGCGGAGCGACGGGTCTTGCACGCCGTCGAGCCCGGCGCCAGACTCGAACACCGCCGGCCGATCGCTCGAGTCGGATCCGTTGCACAGATTCTCCTGCCGCGGGATTGACAGCGACGGAGGCGTGCCTATGCTGGGAAGATAGCTGTTCGGTGCCACATCGGCACCGCCCTCCGCTGCGGCACCGCACGGAGCTCGCCGCCGACTCGCGGCCCAGGCCCCGAGTCGACCGCATCCACGTTCAACAGCCATCCGGTCAGCCATCGACGCGCGACGCGCGTCGATCCCGCGACCGACGCTCCAACATCGGCGGTCGCCGATCCGCGCAGCCCGCCCAGGTGCGCCTGAGCGTGAAATCACAGCGCGAAACCATTTGAAGCCCGCGGTCATGCGCGGGCGCGGAGGCCGCGATGAAGCTCTGTCTGACTGTTGCCGAGGCCGCGGAATATGCCAGTGTCAGCCGCGACACCATCTACACCGCCTGCGAGCGTCGCGAGCTCCGTCACGCGCGTCTTCACGGACGGCGGGCGATCCGAATCAAGGCCGTTTGGATCGACGAATGGCTGGAGCGGTACGCGCAACCGGCACGCGAGACCGGGTCCGCTACGAGTTCTGCTCACGCGTTAACGAGGTGAACGTGACCGTCAGCGTGTCGCGCCGCTCGTCGAGCCACCGCGACCACTGACGATCGTGACGTCCGTCACGGGCGTCACCGGCATATCTCTCCCGGTCGGCATTGCGGTCGTTGACCGCCGCCACCGCGAACGCGCCGAGGCCACCTCC
>JBPYEE010000245.1:0-4121 GCA_051985095.1 Vicinamibacterales bacterium
CCCGCTTCGAGCAGGTACTTGCGCTCGTCTTCGTCGAACTCGCGCGGGCTCTCGAAGCCGAGGATTACCGCACCGAGCACCCGATCGGCGTCAACGAGCGGAACGACCACGAGCCCTTCGTGCCGGCCTGGCAGTGTGTCGGTGTCGAAGGCCATGGTTCTGCTGTCGTCGTTGCGGGATACGATGATGAGTTCCCCGGTACGGACGGCGCTGGCCACGGCGCTGGCCGATGAACGCAACGTGAATGGCCCGCCGACCGAGTCTTCGTACCCGACGGCCTGCACGATTTCGGCAGACCTCCGGTCGGCGAGCAGCAGGGCGACCGCGCTCGTGCCGGCCGCCGTCGCACGCATAAGCTCGAACGCGCTGACGCCGGTGACGTCGCTCGACGTGCGCGCGGCCGATAACGCCGTCGACAGCGCTTCCGACGCCCCTTTCCAGTGAAGCCCGCGCTCAAGGTCCATGCGACGACGTCGTTCGGCGTCGGCGTACCGGCGGAGCTGCATCATCGCGGCGCAGATGAGCACCGTCGTGAACGCAAAAAGCACAAGGCCCGGGGCCCCGCCCGGGATGAGGCCGCCGATGATCGGCCGTGGACTGGCGGTCCACGCAGACGCCGCAACGGGCACGATCGCAGCCACGAGCCCAGGCCCGAATCCTCCGAGCCATGACGCGCCTGCGACTGCCGCCAGCGCGAGGAATGGCGTCAGTTCCGCCGGGAACGCTCCGAGCCGAAGCTCCACCGCCGCCACGACAGTGCCGAGCAGCGCGGCGGCTGCATACACTCGGACGATGTGTCCGGCACGAGTGGCTGTTCCTGACATCTCAACCTCCGCTCTGCAAAGATGCGGCTCCGGAGGAAAATCCAAGACAGCGGCTCCGGTCGCGCGTCGTCGAGAGGGGCAGTTCGCATGGCTGTACACGACTTAAGGACTTCGTAAGCCGCGAGATGGACGGAATCTCGCCACCATGCCAAACTGTCGAGTTCCCTGATCCCGCAGCAAGCCGTGATCCCAAGGCCGAAGGCACCCTCGGGGGGCGGTCGAGCCAAATTGCTCAGCATTTCCAACGGCTTCTGGGTTGCCCGGGCCAGGCAGGGTCATCGCCTGTTCACACACTGGACAAGTCACCGTGTAGATTTTTCCGGACTGTCGCTGTTCTGTGCGGACCCTTCCTCCAGCCGGCGACCGCGGCGGCACCGTGGGGCGTCACTCTGCGCGTGGCGTGGTCGTCGGCTTAGCCCGTCAAAGGCAGACACACACGCGGCCGTGAACGTCGGTGAAAACCGTGACGTCGCCAACGACACGCCGATTGCGATTCGCCTCGACGTTTGAGAGACGCGTGGGTGCCGCGATCAGTACAAACCGCGACGGAGGCGCCGGCCGCCGCGCCACCTTCGAGTCAGCGCGCAGTCGGCAGCGAAGTCAGCGTCTTGGCACCGTGGCGTTCGCGTCACACCGTCAGCCATAGGCGCCAGGGCCGCTCGACGCGCGAGCTCCGTGACGCGTGGCGGACCCTCGAACGAGCGAGGCGACACGCCGCGGGGACACGCCCCAACCTGGGAACAGCCGGCGGAACCGAGAACCGGCAAGCTGTGAATGGACGGTCCCAGCGCGCGTCTGTGTCAGACGGGGTGACGATCCCGGGACCACAGCGAATACTTGCCAACCGCCGATGCATCGACGCCTCGCTCGGTTGAGGTGCCAGGCGGCGACATCCTCATTCCGACGAGTCCGAAGCTTGTCGGTTGCTCGCTCCCGATGGGGCCATTCCCGCGCGCACGGCAACAGGCCCGCCTGTGCGACTCAGCGCCACAGCGCGCGTGCGTTCGCCGCAGCCATAGCGACGAATCTCGTCCGGCCTGACGACGAAGAACCTGCCTGACTCTGGATTGCCGGGAGTCTGCCCACGGTGTTTAGCGATACACTCTTGGCCACACGTGGGTCAGGTTACCGCTGTGCGCTGCGGTCTGCGCCGATGGGCACCGCTTCTGTTGCTCGCCGTCGCTCTGCCCTCGGAGGCCTCAGCGGCAGTCACGAAGGTCACGATCACGGCCCGGCACGAGATCGCCGATTCGAGTTACGAGAAGCTCGCGGGCACGGTGTCCTTCCTCATCGATCCGAACGATCCGAACAGCCGCCTCATCGTCGGTCTCGACAAGGCTCCCCGAAACGCGGCTGGATTCATTGAATTCTCTTCCGAGCTGTTCGTGCTGCGGCCGAGGGATGCGGCGCATAGCAACGGCGCCGTGCTCATCGAAACGGCGAGTCAGGGCCGGCGCGACGCGCTTCGATGGTTCGATCATGGCGGTCCCAATCCCGACCCGGAGAGCTCCGCCGACATGGGCGACGGCTTCCTGATGAAATTCGGATTCACCGTCGCGTGGATAGGATGGGAAGTCAACAACCGGGGACTCGGGTTCGCCGCCCTTCGTGACTTCGCCGGCTGGATCAAACACGGGCCTGATGCGACGATCAGCGCGCGGCACGTCTACGGGTTCGGCGCGGGTCAGAGCGGAGTGTTTCTGCACGACTTTCTCGGCAGTGGTCTCAACACGGACGACCATCAGCAGCCGGTCTTGGATGGAGCCCTGGTACATAGCGCCGTCGTGTTTCCGGCGGCGGCAGCCGGGGGGCGGGGCGGCGCCCCGAAAGTTTTCTATACGAACACGTCGGCCGACTATTGGAGCAGCGTCGGCAGCCGCCCGGCCGACGTGGCGGTACCCGAGAACGTCCGCGTGTACCTGTTCGCCGGAACCCAGGACGAACCCGACCGCTTTCCGCCGACTCCGATTGATGGTCATCTGACCGAAAACGCGGTGGACTACTGGTGGGCAATGCGCGCCTTGTTGCTGGCGATGCATCGATGGGTGAGTGCGGGGACGCCACCGCCGGCGAGCGCGTACCCGACGCTTGCGGACCACACGCTCGTCGAAGCACGCACGCGGACCGGAGAACGAGTCTTCGTGCCCGCCGTCGATGAGGATGGCAACGAGAAAGTCGGTGTCCGCCTTCCCGATGTCGCCGTGCCACTCGCCACGTATACCGGTTGGAGTTCGAACTGGTTTCCAGCGACGCCTGCCGCGCGCACCGCCGACAACGATTCGCGTCGGTCAGTGGCGGAACGATACGCGTCGCACGACGGGTACCTCGCGACGGTGCGCGAAGTCGCGGAGTCCCTTGCGCGTCGCGGTTACCTGTTATTCGACGATGTCGACCGGATCGTCCAGCGGGCGGACGACACGTGGGACCTCGTCACGCAGCCGACTCGGTGACCCCGACGCGCCGCCGAATGCGCATCACGGTGCGAACGGCGCCCGATCCGGTAACCTTGACCTCCCAGTAACAGTCGGCTGACGATCTGAGCCAGGTCCCGGCGCCAATCTGATCGGCCGTCGTCGCCCCACATCGCTCGGTCTTCCGACAAAAATGTCCTTCGACACATGTTCGCCGGCGAAAAACGGCGGCGATCCGGTATGCTCCGGTCGAATTCGACCCAGTGTTTTCTCGCATCGCGACCGGGCCAACTCGAAGCCTGGCCCCGCTCGACAAGAAGGAGCCGCCGCTATGACACCCGACAGTTTCTTCGCACTGGCCAAGAAGCATCAGGCCGAAATGGTCGACTTGAAATTCGCAGATATGCTCGGCAGCTGGCAACACTGCTCGTTTCCGATCGATCTCTGGAACCCCGACACCTTCACCGAAGGGCTCGGCTTCGACGGCTCGTCGATTCGCGGCTGGATGGGCATTCACGAATCGGACATGCTGGCCGTGCCCGATCCCGCGACGGCCTGCATCGATCCATTCTTCGCGCGACCGACCGTCAGTGTCATCGCAAATATCGCTGACCCGGTCACCGGTCGCGACTTCACGCGCGATCCGCGGCACGTGGCGCGCAAGGCCGAAGCGCACCTGAAGGAAACGGGGATCGCCGACACCTGTTACATCGGTCCCGAACCCGAATTTTTCATTTTCGACGAGGTCCGCTACGAGCAGAACCAGCACCGGGGGTATTACGAGATTGATTCAGCCGAAGGGGCGTGGAACACGGCGCGAATCGAGGAACCGAACCTCGGCTACAAGCCGAGCTTCAAGGGTGGATATTTCCCGGTGAGTCCCACC
>JBPYEE010000246.1:0-14184 GCA_051985095.1 Vicinamibacterales bacterium
GGCACTGCCGACGAGATCGCCGTCGTTATTTCCGATCACGGCATCGGGCTGCGTTCGGCCTGCAGATAAATTGGCTCGGCGTACAAGAGCGCCCGGCCGATCGGGATCACGATCAAGCTGCCGCGCCGGACGTGCGACCCCTGCTGGTTCCAGAGCGTCAGCTGCGAGGACAGTTGCGGGTTCTGATCGATTCGCGCTTCGACTTGCAGCGGCCCGTCGACCAGCCGGGTTTTCGGAAAGTCGTACACCACGGCGCTGCCGTAATGCGGATCGTCGCTGCGGCCCGCGATCCAGCCAATCAGGTTGTTCCGGTTTGCCGGCGTGAACGGGAGAATCTCGACGAATTCCGTTTTCGATGCGCCGGGCAACGTCATCAGCACGAAGTTCGGCTCCATCGGCAGCGTCGCCTGCTGGCGCTGCTGGTCCATCCCGACTTCGGTCGCGACACTCCAGAGGTCCTCGCGGTTGTAGAACACCTCCGGGGCGGTCATGTGATAGAGCCCGTACACCGCGGCCTGGAGCCGCAGCAGCAGCTCGGGGTACCGCACGTGCTGGCGCAGATCGGCCGGCATCGCGGAAGCATCCTTGAACAGCGACGGAAAAATCGCGCGATACGCGCCGACGATCGGGTCCGCCGCGTCGAACACGTAGAAGGTCGTCGTCCCGTCGTACGCGTCGACGACCGCCTTGACGCTGTTGCGGACGTAGTTGACGCTGCCGCGTCCGAGCTCGTAGTGGCGCGAGTACGGGAATGAATCAGACGTGGTATAGGCGTCGGCGATCCAGAACAGCCGGCCGTCGCGGCTGATCACGATGTAGGGATCTTGGTCGAAGGTCAGAAAGGGCGCGAGCGTCTCGACGCGCTCGCGGACGGTGCGCCGCATCAGCAGTCGGCTGTCGGCGGTGATATCGTCGCTGAAGGGGAGCTTCGTCACATCCCCGCGGTCCAGCGCGATCAGCAACCGGCGCCACACCCCGCCGAGCACGATGCCCCCCTTGCCTTCGTACGAAGCGAACGCGTTGGTGTCGCCCTGCGGGTAGTTGAACTCTTTCTGGCGCGTGTTGACGTACACGTCGGTGTTGGTCAGCTCGCCGAAATAGATCTCGGGGCGCGTCACTTTCAGCGACGCCACGGTGCTCTGCACCGGCATGTTGCTCAGCGTCAGCGTCGGCAGGCCCTCGGACGTGAATCCGTTGACCGGATTCATCGTGACGCCGTACCCATGGGTGTAGATCAATCGTTCGTTGATCCAGTTCCGGCTGCTCTCGGGCAGTTTATCGACGTTCAGCTCGCGCGCCGCGAGCATCATCTGGCGCACGGAACCGTCGATCTCGTACCGATCGATGTCGATATCGGGGAAATCGTAGTAGGTCCTGATTTCCTGCAGTTGCCGCAACGTATCCTGCAGGGCCCGCCAGTCCCACAGCCGGATGTTCTGGATCGTCGCCTGGTTATGGGCCGGGTCGGCGGCCTCGACGCCGGACTCGGCCGGGAACGGATGCTGCTCGATCCGGTTCAACCCGTACGCCTCGCGCGTCAGCTCGATGTTGTGCGCGATGAACGGTCGTTCCCGCACCAGCTCGTTGGGTTTGACGATGAAACTCGAGACGTACGACCCGATGAGGCCGGCGCCGAGATAGCACACGACGGCCGGCACCGCGGCGGCGATCAGCCAGCGGAGCTTCGGGGCGGCCACCGCGTTGACGAGCGCGATCGCGGCGCCGACGGCGAGGGCGATCGCGACGACGAGCAGGCCGGTCAGGGCGATGTAGGCATCGGTGTAGGTGACGCCGGTGAAGATGGTGTGATCGTCAAACAGCCGGTCGTACCGCGCGAGGTACACCCGCCACGCCAGGGCCAGCAGCAGCAGCGCGCAGGCGATCGACAGTCCCCGCCACGATCGCTCGGACGCCGCGCGCCGGACGCGGAGCATCTGCGTGCCGCCGCTGATGACGACGAAAAACAGCGCCACGCCGGCGACGATCACCGCCAGCGTCATCACCCACCCCGAGAACAGCTGCAGCGCCGGCAGCGTGAACAGGTAGAAGGTCAGCGGTTTTGCGAAGATGGGGTCGGGCGCACTGCTCGAGGCCGGCGCATACCACCAGAGCGCGAGCGTCGGCCATTCGGCCATGAATCCGGCGGCGGTCGCCAGCGCGATCAGCAGGGCGGCGACCAGTGCCACCAGGTTGAGGACGGGATCCACCGGCAACCGGATCGGTTGACCGTTGATGAGCAGTGGAAAGTTCGTGAGCTCGCCGAGCCCCTCCGGCTTCAGCGCGCGAAACGCGCCATAGAGCACCGCAAACGTCGCGACCGCGAACAGCGACAACACGAGACCCTGCAGGTTGAGCGTCGTCCAGAACACCTGGCCATAGCCGAGGGAGGCGAACCAGAGCGCGTCGACGTAGTAGGAGAGCGCAGTGCCGCCACCGAGGAGTAACGCGCCGATTGCAACGATCAGGGCGATCCGGCCGCGTCGCCGGCGAGGCCGACGCGGCGGCCAATCGATTGTTGTGTCAGTCATCGAGCTGTCGCACCTTCATCGTAGCTGATCAGGGGACCAGGATCACTTTGCCCGGTGTGCCGCCCTCCATGACGAGGCGGTGCGCCGCCGCCACCTCGGCGAGCGGCAGTTCGCGGCCGATGATCGGATTGAGCGTGCCGTTGGAGAGTCCCGCGCTCAGGCCGCCATGAATCTCGGCCATGTCGCGCGCGTCGACGTTGAACAGCGTCATGCCGAGAATCGCGGCGTCGCGCCCCATCGCCTGGCGCGCGTCGATCTCGGTGCGACCGCGGTTGCCCACTACCACGACGCGCCCGTGTTTCGCGAGCAGACCGAGGTCGCGGTCGAGGTTGAGATGCGTCGCCATCTCGATGATCACGTCCACCCCGCGCCCGCCCGTCGCGCGCTTGATCTCGTCGGCGTAGCCGGGCGCTCGGTGGTTGACGACGACCTCGGCGCCCTGCTCGCGCACGATCGCCATCCCTTTCTCCGTGCCGCCGGTGCCGATCACGCGGATGCCGCGGGCGTGCGCGAGCTGCACGGCCGCAAGGCCGACACCGCCCGTCGCACCGTGCACGAGGACCGTGTCGCCCGCGCGCGCGTCGGTCCGCTGAAAGAGCGCGCGGAAGGCCGTGCAGTAGGGGACGCCGAGGGCGGCGCCCTGCGCGAAGGTGACCCGCGCCGGCAGCGGATGCAGCTGCGCCAGGCTGCAGAGCGCGCGCTCGGCGTAGGTCCCGGCGCCCGCCGGCGACTTGCCGGGTCCCGCGACGTACACGCGATCGCCGGGCGCAAACGTCGTGACGTCCGGACCGAGGGATTCGATCTCCCCGGCGCCGTCGAATCCCGGCGTGTAGGGCAGCGGCGGCTTGAAGGCGTAGCTGCCCGTCGGGATGTAGGTATCGACCGGATTTATACCGGCCGCGCGCACGCGCACGACCACCTCGCCGGCGCCCGCCTTCGGATCCGGGGTGTCCTCCAGCGTCAGCACCTCCGGTCCACCAAATTGATGAACTCGAACCGCGCGCATCCTCGCCTCCGCGAGGCGGATGCTATCATGACAGTTTCATGTCATTGGTCAGGCTCCACAAGACGGTGGGCGTGAACGTGGGTCACGTCCAGATCGGCGGCGGTGCGCCGATCGCGGTGCAATCGATGACGCTGACCGACACCGCCGACGCCCGCGCCACCGCGCAGCAGTGCATCGAGCTTGCGGAGGCCGGCTCCGAGCTGGTGCGCGTGACGGTCAACGTGCCCGAGGCGGCGGCCGCGGTGCCCGAAATCAAACAGCGAATGTTGGACGCCGGCTGCCCTGCGCCTCTCATCGGCGATTTTCACTACAACGGCCATCTCCTGCTGACGAAGTATCCGGCCTGCGCCCGCGCGCTCGACAAGTACCGGATCAACCCGGGCAACGTCGGCACCGGCCGCCGCCGCGACGAGCAGTTCACGACGATTTGCCGCGTCGCCGTCGACCAGGGCAAGCCGGTGCGGATTGGCGTCAACGCCGGCTCGCTGAACCAGGAGCTCGTCGTGGCCAGGATGCAGGAGAACACGGATCGCGATCTCGGGAAGACGTCCGACGAGATCATCAACGACTGCATGATCGTGTCGGCGGTCGAATCCACGGCGCTCGCAATCGAGAGCGGCCTTCGCAAGGATCAGGTGATCGTCTCGTGCAAGACATCGCGGCCGCGCGATCTGATTGCGGTGTATCGCGCGCTGGCCCGCACGACCGAGCAGCCGCTGCATCTCGGGCTGACCGAGGCGGGGATGGGGACCAAGGGGCTCGTCTGGTCGTCTGCCGCGATGGGGGTGCTGCTCAGCGAGGGCATCGGCGACACGATTCGGGTCTCGCTGACACCGCGGCCGGGCGGCGATCGGCGCGAAGAAGTCTATGCTGCGTGCGAGCTGCTGCAGTCGCTCGGGCTGCGATCGTTCACGCCGAGCGTCACGGCGTGTCCGGGCTGCGGCCGGACGACCAGCACGACGTTCCAGGAGCTCGCCGAACGGGTTCAGGCCTACGTTCGGGAGAAGATGCCGGAATGGAAGGCGACGCGCGACGGCGTGGAGTCGATGACGCTGGCTGTCATGGGCTGCGTGGTGAATGGCCCCGGCGAGTCAAAGGCGGCCAACATCGGCATCAGCCTGCCAGGGACCGGGGAAGCGCCCAATTGCCCCATCTACATCGACGGGCAGCACGTCGCCACGCTGCGCGGCACCTACGAGGAGCTCGCCCTGGCCTTTCAGCGGCTGGTCGACGACTACGTCGCGCGTACCTACGCGCCCCGCTGACCGGCGGACGCCGCGCTAATCGCCACCCCAGACGACCTTGCGCCGAATCGTCACGGAAGGTCTTATCGGATCGACCGCCGTGAAAATTCAGTGCACGGTGTATTGCGCGAGTGCAAAGGGTGCAATGTCGACCTCAAATTGCTCACCATTGCTCAGCACCATCTGGTAGGTCCCATGCATCGAGCCCTTCGGGGTCGGCAGGACACAGAACGAGGTATACAGAAAGGCTTCGCCCGGCTTGAGGACGGGCTGTTGCCCCACCACGCCGTCGCCCATCACTTCCTCGACGTGCCCCGTCGCGTGGGTGATGATCCAGTGGCGGCTGATCAGCTGGACCGTTTCCTCGCCGACGTTCGTGATGCGAATGGTGTACGAGAAAAACCATCGCGCGCCCGCCGGGTCCGACCGGTCGGGGTGGTACCGGGACTCCACCTCGACGCGCACGCCGTTGGTCACCGCTGCCGAAGTCGTCGATTCCATCATCACGCTATTCTTTAGGTATGCACAGGATTGAGCCCGCCCGGCTGAAGCCGGGCGTGGCGATTGATTCTATTGCCTTGCCGGAGCGCGCGGAGGCCGGAGCGCGCCAAGGCGCGCGAATCGGCGGCCGAGCCCTGATCTTCT
Source organism: Vicinamibacterales bacterium (assembly GCA_051985095.1). GTDB lineage: Bacteria > Acidobacteriota > Vicinamibacteria > Vicinamibacterales > CAVVIG01 > Gp6-AA45. The sequence goes on from JBPYEE010000246.1 coordinate 5,424, forward strand.
GGGATCTGAAGGTCCCTGGCCGGAAGAAGAAACTGGACGCCATCGACACCGATCAGATTACGCCCTCCGCCGACTGCGTCTCGGAAAGCCTCGAGACGCTCGACGAGCGCTGGAAAGCGGGCGCGTTTCGCTATTTGATGCCTGATTTCCGGGCGCGGGTCCACCGTGGCGAGACCTTCGTCATCGCCGGGGATCGCTTCGCGATTGGGTCCTCGCGTGAAATGAGCCCGGCCGGATTGAAAGCGATTGCCGAGGAAGTCGGTCGTGAGATGGTGATCGTCTGCGGCCGCAACCTCGGCGACATCTTTCGCCGCAACGCCGTGAACCTCGGTCTGCACGTCGTGCAAAGCCCCGACGCCGTGGCGGACGCGCAGGACGGCGACCAGTTCAGCTTCGATCCCGAAACGCGCCGGCTGGTCAACGAAACGCAGCGCAAGACCTACGATCCCGTGCCGTTGTCGCAGAAAGAAGACGAGATTCGCCAGACGGGCGGCATCCTGGGCGCCGGCCGGCGCGAGTTCAGACGATCGGTCGAGACGACGCCGCGGCTCGAGTGGCCCGACGCGCAGCGGGCCCGCCGGATGACGACCACCGAACAGATCATCTGGGCGCATCGAGTCGACCCGTCCGCCGAGGTGACGCCGGGTACCACGCTCCGCGTATACGCTGATCTGCTGCCGGCGTCGGATGGGACGGCGCCCTTCGCCATCCACACGTTCAATCAGATCACCGGCGGCGGGACGATCTATCCGCGGCAGGCGGCCATCGCCAACGATCACTTCGTGTTCACCGGCAAGCCGGACGACGACAAGCAGACGGGAATCGGCCGGGAGTTTGCCCGCCGGCACGAGATCGGCACACCGTACTACGCCACGCCCGGGGACGGCATCTTTCACTTCTATTTTCCGGAGCAGGGGCTCGTCTATCCCGGCCAGTTCATTCCGGGCGCCGATTCGCACAGCCGGGCGTATGGCGCATACGGTGCAGTCGGCATCGGCGTCGGGTCGACGACGCTCGGATTCGGCTGGGCGACCGGCTACGTCTATTTCACGCCGGCCCGGGCGCGGCGGGTCGTGTTCACCGGCTCGCTCCAGTCGTGGGTGAGCGGCAAGGACATCGTGCTCGAGCTGCTGCGGCGATGGGGGGCCAACCAGTCGCAGGGCATGTCGGTGGAGCTGGTGGACGCCCGTCAACAGCTGCCGATTGCCTACCGCAACACGATCTGCAACATGATGGCCGAGGCCGAGGCGCTCAACGGCATCTTCGCCGCCGATGACATCACCGAACGCTGGTACCGCTCGAAAGCAATCACCGATCTCCCATATCCGCGCCTGACGCCCGGCGAAGACGCCGTGTACGACATCGATGAGTCGCTCGACCTCACCGCCGTCATGCCCATGATTGCCAAGCCGTTCAGCCCCGGCAACGCGTTTCCGGCCGCGGAGATCGCACGCGAGCACATCACGTTCGACAAGGCGATGATTGGCTCCTGCACCAACGGCAGCTACGATGACCTGCTGACGGCGGCCCTCGTCATCCGCGCCGCGCGCCGCCGCGGCGCCACCCACACGGCGACGCCGTTTGTCATCTTTCCCGGCTCGGGCGGCGTGGCGCGGCTGATCGAACGCCCGGACCCCCGGCTCGATGGCCAATCCGTGGCGGAAGTGTTTCGCGACGTGGGCGGCCAGATCCGGCAGTCGTGGTGCGGTCCCTGCTTCGGCCAGGGCCCTGACGCGCTGCACAAGGGCGAGCGCGCCATCACGTCGTTCAACCGGAACTGGCAAAACCGGATGGGTGTCGGCGGCGAGGGCTATCTCGCCAGCCCCGCGGTTGTCGCGGCCTCGGCGATCGCGGGCTACATGGCGCCGCCGAGCGAGCTCGGCCTCGACTGGAACCCCGATGAGTTCGGGGTCTGAGGTGGACGACTCGCTCCGCGGGACCGCCGACCGAATCGGCGTGACCATCGCACGGCGCCACATTTTCCTCTGCTGCGACCAGACCACGCCGAAGTGCTGCGACAAGGATCGCGGCCTCGCCGCCTGGGAGTTTCTCAAACGCCGGTTGAAGGAACTGGGCTTGTCGGATCAAGGCGGGATCCTGCGGACCAAAGCCAACTGCCTCCGCATCTGCGAGGGGGGGCCGATTGCAGTCGTATATCCCGAAGGCGCGTGGTACGCCGGGTGCGATCCGCCGGTCCTCGAGCGTGTCATCCAGGAGCACCTGGTGAACGGACAGATCGTCGACGACTTCCTGATCGCGACGCACCCGCTGCCCTGACGGCCGCCTCCCTCGTTGATGCCGCATAATCTCCCGGTGATCGAACGGACGATCGCGACGGGCATGCACGGGCGCTACCTCGTCAGACCGCCGGCGGGTACCGGTCGTGCGCCGTTGCTGGTCGGATTCCACGGCTACGGTGAGCTCGCCGAGGACATGCTGGCCCGTCTGACGGCGATTGAAGGCGCTGAGGAGTGGCTGCTGGTGTCGATCCAGGGCCTCAATCGCTTTTATCAGCGGCGCACGAACGAGGTCATCGCCGGCTGGATGACCCGTCAGGATCGCCTGCTGGCCATCGCTGACAACATCGAGTATGTCGGCGCGGTGGTCGCGGCGGTGGCGGGCGAATGGCATGCGCCCCCACCGACGATCCTTGCGGGTTTTTCCCAGGGCGTCGCGATGGCGTTTCGGGCGGCGGCCGCGCTAGGTCGGCCTGTCGCCGGCGTGATCGCTGCCGGGGGCGACGTCCCCCCGGAGCTGGACGGCACGGCGCTGCGACGCGTCACGGCAGCTGTCGTCTGCCGCGGCCTCCGCGACGAGTGGTACTCGAGCGCCACGCATGCCGCCGATCTCGACCGGCTGCGCGCGGCGGGCGTTCGGACCATTCCCGTTGAGTTCGAGGGCGGCCACGAATGGTCCGCTGCGGTGCTCGGCGCTGCGGCGCATTTTCTCCACGGGGCACGATGATCGACATCCGGCCCGCCACCGTCGACGACGCCGAGCGCCTCGCCGAACTGCGATGGGAATTCCGATCCGCGAAGGCCCCGGCGATCGAGAACCGCGAGATGTTCATCGCCCGCTGTGCCGGGTGGATGCGCGCCCAGCTGACGACGAACCTGCAGTGGCGCGCCTGGGCCGCCCTCAACGACGGTCGCATCGTCGGTCAGCTGTGGGCGCACCTCATCGAAAAGGTTCCGAACCCGGCCAACGAGGGCCGTCGTCACCTCTATCTCTCCAACCTGTACGTCACACCGCGCTGTCGCGGCGGCGTGGGCGCGCGGCTCATCGAGACCGCGATCGAGTGGGCGTCGACGCAGGAGGTCGACCGCGCCATCCTGTGGCCGACCGACCGGAGCCGATCGCTCTACAGCCGGCACGGGTTTGCGACGACGACCGCGCTGGTCGAGCTAAAGTTTCACCGCTGACGCGATCCAGTTGGCGATCGTCATCTGCACGTTCGCGTAGACGGCCGCCTGCGCAGCCGGATCCCGGCGCGACACCTTGAACGAGTGATCGCCGTCGGGGATGACCTCGAGCGTCGGCACGGGATCGAACGACGCGATGAGCGGACGCAGCTCGGCCGGAAGCCCGAACGTGTCGCGGCTGCCCTGGACGATCAGCATCGGGCGGTGAATGGCAGCCAGGTGGGCGTCGCGGCGTCGATCGGGGCGCCCGGGTGGGTGCAGCGGGTACCCGAGAAGCACGAGTCCGCAGATCGGCAACAGCGTTCCGGCGGCGACCTGGGTGGCGATGCGCCCGCCCATCGACTTGCCGCCGATGAACAAGAAGCGTTTCGCGGACGGGACGCGGTCGTGGACGCGGGCAATCACGGCGCGGTAGCAGGCCTCGAGCACCGGCGCGCGATCCGGAATTCGGCGCCGTTCGGCGGTGTAGAGGAAATTGAAGGTGACGATGTCGAGGCCCAGCGCCGACAGCGCACGCGCGAAATCGACCATGAACGCGCTGCGCTGATCGGCGCCGGCCCCATGTCCGAGGATGAGCGCCGCGCCTATCCGGTTCGCCCCTGCCGCATAGTAGAGCGCCGTCGTCGCGGCCCCCGTCGCCAGCTCGACGGGAAGTTCACTCGGACTTTTCAAGAGCGTCCCGCACTTCCGCGTCGGTCTTCAGCTCACACGTGACCGACAACGCGCCCGCCTGCGACGCAATCGATCGCGCCAGCATCCGATCGACGTCGCTGTTCACCACGCCGGTCAACCTCACGCGCCCGTGCTCGACGACGATGTGAATCGGCGGATTCGGCACGATGGCGTAATTCCAGAAGTTCGGGTTGCCATAGATCCCGCGGGCGATTTTCCTCCGCAGCTGATCATCGAAGGAGGACACCGGCAGCACGGTAATCGTGTCACGCACCTGGTGTACCCCGTCGATCTTCGCCACGCGCTGTTCGATGTCGTCCTTCTTGTACGGCATGGTCACGCGGCCGCTGAGCGTCACGACCCCGTCTTTCATGCTGGCGTTCACGTCGTCGAAGATCGTGAAGTGCACGTAACGATTGACGGCCGTGGCGACGTCCTTCAGGACCTGGGCGTCTTTGCGATCGGTTCGAGCGACCGCCGCCATCGCCGTCTGCACGGCGATCAGGCACGCACCGGCCGTCAGGAGAAGTCGCTTCATCTTGCCCTCCGCAGTCACTCCCCTACGGGGCAAACGGAGTGCCAATGAAAATCGTCGATTTGGCGGTCGTTCAGTGAGGGCCGTGTCCTGCCAAAGCGACACCGAGGCCGTACGTGATCGCCGCCTCCATGATGCCGACGGCGGTCATTTCGAAGCCGCTCGCCCACCAGGCGCGGGTCGTCACCAGGGCTTTCGACGCGCCGACGGCGAAATGCGCCGCCGTGCTGATGATGAACGAGGCGATGACCGCCGGCATGCCGACGGTGAAGAAAAACGGGATGATCGGAATGAAGCCGCCGACCGCAGTCGAGATCGACGCCGAGACCGTCGAGCGCCAGGGATTGGGAAACGTCTCCTCCGACAGTCCCAGCTCTTCGTGGACGAGCGTGCGCAAGAACTGCTTCGGCTCCTTGTGGATCCGCTCGGCCATCGTGCGCGCCTCATCGGCCGAAAAGCCTTTCAGCTGATAGAAGAGCTCGAGTTCCAGCAGCTCTTCGTGCGGGTCTTCCTCGATCTCGGTGCGTTCGCGCGCGACCTCGGACTCGTAGACTTCCCGCTCGGACTTCGACGCCAGATACGCGCCGGCGCCCATCGAGAGCGCGCTCGCCAGCGTCCCCGCCAGGCCGGCGGCAAGGACGACTTCACTCCCGCCCGTATACCCGGCCATGCCGCTGACGATCCCGAAGACGGCTCCGAGGCCGTCGTTCACGCCGTAAATGGCATCGCCGATCCAGCCGGTCCCTCGGACGTGCCACCGCTCGCGGCGGAGGATCGTCTCCAGGGCCGACCGGGGTGTCGGCATCGCGCCGCCGGCGAGGGTGCGGAGAATCGTCGCATGATCGCGCTCTTCGTGCATCGCCTCTTCGGCAATCCGGCGATCGGTGGGGTCGCTCAGGCGCGCCATCAGCTCGCCGTATTCCGCGTCGGCTTTCATTTCTTCCTGCTCGAGCCGATGCAGGACGACCGTCGGGTCCGAGATCCGCTGGAACCAGGACAGTCCCTTCTCGACCTCCCGGGGATCCGGCGCCCGGCCGGTGGCCAGCGCGATGCGATCCGACCAGCGGTCGGCGTGCTTGTCTTCCTGTTCGGCGAGGCGAAGGAGGATCTCTTTGCGTTTCGGGTCGCGCTCGCGCTCGGCTAGGTGTCGGTAGGTGGCCGCCGCCTCGACTTCACGGCGCCACATCTTCCGCACCGTGGCGAGGTTACGCTGGTCGATGGACACCCGGCCATTCTAGCTTGCGGTGTACCCGCGCCGCGCGCGGACGCGATAGTTGCGGTTGCGAACCTCGACGCGGATCGTATGCCAGCGCCCGTCTTTTTTTCCGCTCGACGGATAACCGAGATAATACTGTTTGCTCAACTCGTCGGCGATGCTCGCGGTCGACGGGTCGAGGTCGCGGGCGTCGCGGATGACTTCCGTGCGGCCGCCGCTGTCGTCGGTCATCTCGCGCAGCGCGACGACGTTGACCCGATCGTCACTGCGCGAGGAGCGCGGCCATCCCTGCCCGCCGCCGCCTCCGCCAGGAAACGGATAGCCACCGCGGCCACGACCCGGAAACGGCAGCGGGATCGGCATCGGCGGTTGCCGCGGCGGCCGGTACATCGGCTCGTCGTCGCCGTCGATTCCGATCGCGTACACGAGCGCTTCGCTCGCGCGGATTTGCTGCTTCAGCTCGGCGATGTCGGTCCGACTCGTCGTGTCGTTCCCGTCGGAGATCACGAGCAGGGCTTTCTTGGGGTTCTTCCCGCGCTTGGTCAGCGGAATCGCGTCCGACACGGCGTCGTACATGGCGGTCCCGCCGCCCGCCGATACGCGGTACAGCGCGCGTGCAATCAATTGCCGGTCGCTGGTCCAGTCCTGCAGGAGCATCGGCACGTTGCTGAACCGGTACAGGAACATCTCGTCCTGCGCGTCGAGCAGGTCGTACACAAACCGGTTCAGGGCGTCCTCGGCAGACCGGATCTTCTGTCCGGTCATGCTGCCGCTCGTGTCGAGCGCGATCCCGAGGCTGACCGGCACGCGGTCCGCGCTGAAATGAGTGACCTGCACCGGCTCGCCGTCTTCGAAAACGGCGAAGTCCTCCTGGGTCAGCCCCGCGACAAACCGGCCGGAGGCGTCGGAGACCGTCGCGTTGACGTTGATCAGTTCCACGCCGCTTTTGAAGCGGAACCCCGGTTCGTTTTGCTGCCCCTGCACCGCTGGGACGAGCAGCGCCAGCGCGGCCGCAATGACAATCGACTTACGAAGCATGGCGTTTATCCAGGTGTGGGATGACGGCGGTGTCGGTCCGAAAGCTGACCCGATACCGGGCCGCGCGCGCGGCGTCCGGAATGTCGACCAGGAATGCCGATTCGCCACCAGGCAGGAGCGAGGCGTTATCAATCGTGGCGCGGCCGCTCGTCACAAAGCCGCCGTCGGCATCGAACACGAAGACGACCGCGATCAGCCGGTCGATGCGCGTGCCGGTGACAGGATTTCTGATGACGCCGCGCACGATGAGGTGGTCGCCCTTGGGTTCCTGGCCGAGGGCGATGAGCTCGAGCGGGACGGCGTTGATGCCGGGTCCCGGCGCCGGGCGCGGCGCGCTCGGGGGTGCCACGCGCGGGGACACCGTGGCGCGTGAACCGCTGCTGAAGACGACGCCGAGCGCGGCGACGGTGGCGAATACGAACAGGCCGACGCACACGACGACGACCGATCGTGAGCTCGCCGTTGAGGGGGTGGCGGTTGTAAACAGATCGCTGCCGGTCGACGGGACGAGCCGGATTGGCCGCCCGGCTGCCGGCACGGCGCGGGAACCGGCCGCGGCATCCTGGATGTCGGCAGCGAGCGACGTGACCCGCGCTTCGGTGCGCCGACGTTCTTCGCGCGAGGCGCGCCAGGCGATGACCGTCATCATCACGGCCAGGATCGTCGCCGCCAGCGTGACCAGGAGGAGCGCGGTCATCGAAGCTTGAACTCCACGGCGACTTCGACGAGGACATCCACCGGGACGCCCTGCCGTTGTGCGGGGGCGAAACGCCATTGCCGAACGGCTTGTACGGCGCGGTCGTTCAAGCCACCCCCGAGTCCCTGCAGGACCTTGACGTCGCCGACCGATCCATCGCGGACCACCACGATCTCCAAAACGACCTCGCCCGATAGACCGCGCCGCCGCGCATCTTCAGTGTAATCAGCTTTGACCTCGTGGAGCAGGCGCGGCGGGTCGATGCCGCTGCCGGGTCGATACGGTCCGCCCCCGGTCCCCCCGCCCGATCCCGCGCCAAGTCCCGGACCCGAGCCGGGCCCCAGTCCTGATCCGGTTCCGGTGCCGGCCCCGCCGCCGGATCCGGGGCCATGGGCGTCAGTGTCGGAAACGGTCTGCTCGAGGACGCCATCGCGCGTTCGAGGGTCCGCCGGCGAGCTGACGATCGGCGCAACGAGCGTCGGCAGTTGCTCAGATGGCAGCCGGTCGGGAGGCGCCGGTGGCGGTTCCGCCGGTTTGACCTCCGGCGCGGGACTGCTGATCGGCTTGTGCCCTTCCCGCATCGCTCGGGCAGGCGGTGCCGGCTGCCGGAGTCCGCCGCCGCCCCCGCCCCCGCCCGGTCCGGGCGTCGCGAGGAAAATCAGCCGCATCGTGTCCGTCGACGCGTCACCCCGCGTCAGCACGGCTGCGCGCGGCGCCAGGACGAACGTGCCGAGGACAACGACGATCGCCAGCAGAGTGCCATGAACGGTGCTGGAGACGGCAAACGCGCGGGGCGAGGCCAGACTAGTGCTGGTCACTGGCGCGAAGATCGCGAAAAGCGTGTCGGGGGCCGCCGTGGGGGTCAGACGAAGGCGCGTCAGGAGCGCGACGCCGATCCGGACGGCGTCCGCATGTGTGACGTAGCTCGACGCGCTCAGAGGAGGCGTGCCGGCCCGGGCGGTCGTCGCCTCGACCCGCCCGCCCGACATATACTCGAGCACCGTCTCTTCAGGCACACCTACGGCGCGGGCGATCTCGCCGGGCGTGTAGAGATCGGTCACTTGGCGCCGCAGAGGCAAAACCCCTGCCTACGCGACGACCCATTTTCTCAGAGGAACTTTCGGGTAGCACCGGCCGAGGCAACCGGGTTGTGCTATCCGGGAGACGAGGCGCCGTACCTG
>JBPYEE010000247.1:0-14719 GCA_051985095.1 Vicinamibacterales bacterium
CGAAGTCCGCTTATACGACCGACTGTTTGCCGTCGAGGACCCTGAGCGGGTCAGTGAGGGAAAAACTTTTCTCGACAACCTGAATCCGAATTCACTCGAGATCCTCCGCGGCTGCCTCGCCGAACCAGGCATCGCCGGCTCAGCGGTCGGCGCGCGAATGCAGTTTGAGCGGATCGGCTACTTCTGCGTCGATCCCGACTCGAAACTGGACGCGCTGGTGTTCAATCGGACGGTCTCCCTTCGCGACACCTGGGCCAGGATCGCGCGGCGGTCTGACTAGGAACTCCTCTTGCACCTCGGCCGCGCGTGGACGCGCGTGAACAGTGGCAAGCTCTTCAAGGGCGGCTGATTGCCGCACGAACATTCCTGGACGGGGGCGATCGGACTCTCGCCCTCGCCGAAGTCAACGCCGCGCTCGACATCGATCCCCGCTTTCTTGCGGCGATCTCACTCCGTGAGCGGATTCTGACGTCGGACGGTCAGCGGTCCGAGGCGACGGCCCCCGCCGATCCGGGGCACCCATGGCCGGAGCAGCCGCAGCCGCTGATGCCGGCCGAAGGCTACGCGCGATTCGAGCAGCAGGCGAAACGGCGCCGGGCCGATCGCACCGTCGAGGCGGCCCGGCAGGCGCTCGCGCAACATCGCGTCCGCGACGCGGCCCTCGCGCTCGAGGAAGTCCATCAGCTCGATCCCAATCTCCCGGAGCTCGTGGATCTGACCGCCGCCTTCAAGGAGTTACAAGCGCCGACCGGGCGCCGCCGGGTCGGTCCCGCGTTTGCCGCCGCGGCGGTGGTCGGCGCGATCGGGGTCGGCGCGATGTGGCTGCGTGAGGGGCCGGTCCCGCTGCGCACCCACCCGTTGAGCGGAGTCGTCGATCTCGTCGAGGGGCCATCGCCGGCGCCGCTTGCCGCCGCCTCGATTGAGGATCAGCCCCTCGCGCCGAGAGACGTGCGCGAGCCCGACGTGATCACCGCTCGCGCCGCCGCGCCGAAACCGATCCCGCCACCGTCGCAGTCAAGCATCGCTCTGACCTCGAACCCCATCCCGGCCGTCGAACCGCCGCCGGCGACGCCCGCGCCGCCGCCACCGGCAATGGCTGCCCCGATGCCGATCTCCCCGCCGGTGCAGGACGCGATCCTCGTCCCGCGGCCGATCCCCGCCACCGCGCTGCCGGGGCCGCGCCCGGCGGCGGTCGCGCTGTTCGACGCCGACGAAGCGCAGGTCAAACTGACGCTGCAGCGGTACCGGACGGCCTACGATGACCTCGATGCCCAGTCGGCGCGCGCGATCTATCCCGCGGTCAACGAACTGGCGCTGGCGCGCGCGTTCGACGGTCTTTCCTCGCAGACGCTGACCTTCGACACGTGCGACGTGCAGCTCCACGGGGACGGCGCCACCGCCACGTGCCGCGGGTCGGCCCGCTATGTGCCGAAGGTGGGGACGCGCGAACCCCGGACCGAGTCACGCAGCTGGACGTTTGCGTTGCGGAAATCGGGGAGCGACTGGAAGATCGAATCGGCGCGCGCCATGCGATAGGGCATCAGCGGCCGACGGCGTAGTCCAGCCCGACAAACGGCGTGAATCGGGCGGTCAACCCGCCACTGGTCAAGGGCATCGCGACGCTGGCGGCGAGGACAAAGGTGTTGCGGATGTTCCACTTGAGGCCCGGCACGAACGTGATCACGTGAACGCCTGACCCATCCGGGACCAGGCGCGTCGTGTCGACCTGGAGCAGCGTGGGGTTCGGCTGGGCGACGGCAACGATGTGGCCGGCGCCGTCAATCCAGCGCCCGAGCAGCTCCCCCATGACGGTCATGCGCGGTGTGGCCGCCATGGCCAGCGCCCCGCCGTAGTCCACTTCCCACGCCAGGCCGCCGATCGTCGCGCCGGCGTTGACGTGCGTCGACAGCCGGCTTCCTTCCAGGGATCCGATGGCGAGGAACTTGGCCGACGTGCGGCCGGTGCCGAGGAGATCGTCCTCCCGCCCGGTCGGCAACCGCACTTCGGCGGCGGTCGCCAGCCCGGCGCCATCATCCTGATACAGCGTCACTTTCGTCCGGGCCACGACGTCGGCAACGCCGATCGCGCGTGCGCTCGCCGACGCTTGCGTGTACGTCCGGCCCCGGTAATTGTCGACCCGCGTCCCGTCGAGCGTCAGATCGACCATCGGAACCGAGACGCCGACTTCGATGCGGTCGGTGACGCCGTAGTTCCCGTACAAGGTCGCGATGTGCGCGTCGATGTCCAAGGTCAGCTTATCGAAATCGAATGGCGTGCTTTCGTCGACGAATTGGTTCGCCGTCGTGACAAACGAGCCGTCACGCAGGTTGCGCCCATCGAGCGACGTAAAGCGAAACTCCTGAAACGTCAACCCGAGTGATACCTGATGCCGGCCGGCGGTCATGGCGCGTTCAACGAAAAACGGCCCGAAGTTCTCCGTCACCCGTTCCTCGGTGCCCAGCTCCGGATTGAGTCGATACAAAAAGCCGCTCGACGAAGTCGCCACCGGTAGCGTCGCCAGATTGGCGAGCAGCGCGCGGGAAATCGTTGCGGTGGTCGCCTGCGCCGCGGCGCGATCGCGCTGGAAATCCCCCGTCGACACCGACTGGTTCGTCATCAGAAACGTCAGCACATCGGACACTGTTTGCGCGGCGGCGGCCGGGACGTGGCCAAGCGAGGCCGCGATCAACACGGCCGTCGCCAGGGACTTATTGTGCATTGCTGCCTGCTTTCGTGATGGCGTCGGCGTGGATCGCACCCGCTGCGTCGAGCGTGCCGGTGCCGCTGATCTGACTGCCGGAGCGGATTGCGGCGCAGGTGATGCCGGTAAATGTCGTCTGGGCATTGGTCAGCACCGTCTGTCCGCCCACCTTCAGCGTCAGGGCGGGACACTGGCCGTCTACTGCAGAGACGGCACCCGAAAACGATTGGTGTGTGGGAGTCGGGGCTGACTTGGAAGCCGCCTGATTCACAGTGTAAGTCTGTCCGGCGATGTTCACCGCCGCGACACGCGCCGCGCCGGTGTTGGCGGCGGCGCGTAGCCCGACTGTTCCATTCGCGTTACCACTGTGACCTGATGTAATCGTCAGCCAAGTTGCCGAGCTGGAGGCCGTCCAGGCGCAGCCGGTCAGCGTTGCGACCGCGACGGAGAGTTGGCCGCCGTCAGCACCGACGGTGTCGCTCGTCCGACTCAGGGTGAAGCGGCACGCGGCGCCGGCCTCGTTCAACGAGACGCTCTGCGATCCGACGGCGATCGCGGCGGATCGCGCGGATGGCACGGGATTCGCGGCGACGCTGTACGAGACCGACGCGTCGCCCTGCCCGGCGGTCGCGCCCGTAATCGTGACCCAGCCCGCATTGGCCGAGACCGCCCACGCGCAATCGCGCGTGGTCGAGATCGTCATGGTGCCGGTCCCGCCGCTGGCCGTAAACGACGAGGGTGCATTGTTGACGGACACCTGACATTTGGCCGCGGAGGGCGCCGTTGAGGAGGTCTGTGTCGAGGTGCAGCCGGCCACCAGGGCCGCGAACGCCGCCGCCAGCGCCGCTCCGGTGGTTCGTCGCATGGAAAACCGGCGGAGGGTGATGCACGCGGCTGGCCAACGGAAAAACGTTTCCCACCCGGCGGCGCCGTCGCGGCGCAGACCGCTGGACGCGTGGCGCGGTCTAATCGAGGATTGCCCGGGCGCGGCTGCTGCGGCCGCGCCGCCGCCGCGCCGTCACGGCAGCATCCCGCGTTGGCATCAAGTACCATGGGGAAGATGTTCAGGTGGTCGTTCGCCCTGCTGGGCGTCTGTATCCTGGCCGGCGGCTGCTCGTCGACGAATAACGCCAGCACCCTGCCAACGCAGCCCACTTCGTTTGCTCCGCCCGCCGTGACGGAAACCTTCACTGGCTCGTTGACGACGTCGGGTACCGACTCGCATCCGTTCAGTGTGCCCGTGCCGGGCGAAGTCGACGTCTCGCTCACCGCGCTCAATCCGCCGCCCAATCCTCCGGTGGCGCTGACGCTGGCGATCGGGTTGCCCTCCTCGACAGTCGTCGGCCAATGCGCGACGATTCAATCCGTTAGCGCCATGCCAGCGGCGACGCCACAGATCGCCGGCCATGCCCTCGCCGGATCTTTCTGTGTCAGCTTGAGCGATCCGGGAAACCTGACAGGCCCGGTCACCTATACCATCACCGTTGCGCATCCGTAGCGCGTTTCATCGTACAATTTGCGTTTCCAAGCCGTGGAATATCGCATCTCGCAGTACGAGCTTGAGCAGGGCGCGCTCGAGATTCAGTACATCGAAGAGTTCTTCGGCGAGTTTCCGCGCAAGAAGATGGCGCCGGAAATCATCCGCCGGCTGCAGGGGCGCGCGCATCTGATTCTGCTCGCGAGCGCGCCGCTGCCCGACGATCCCGGCACCGTCGTCCCCGTCGCCTTCAAAGTGGCGCACGAGATCAAGATCCCGGAGAGGGAGCCGAAGCTCGTCGATTTGATGCACCGGCTCCAGGGATTCGTGCAGTTCGACGGCCGCCGGGTCCTGTACACGTGGATCGGCGGCACGCGGCGCGACTGGCGGGGCCAGGGGTTTTTCCGTGCGCTCACCGAGCAGCAGGAGCACTGGGCGATGGAGCAGGGGTTCGACGAGGTCGTCGTCAAAACGAAGAATAAGTTTTACGAAATGCGCGGCACCCTCGACCACCTGCATTTCGAAGTCGTGAAGTACGAGCGCAACGGGACCGACAACGCCGAATCAAAGGTCTACCTGAGCAAGAAGCTGCTGCCCGAAACCATCCATACGCACCGCAGCGCGCGGACGGTTGTCGAGATCAAGGACTGATGCCCTCGTCGGTCCGTCGCGACGCGCGATGCAGGCGTGACGGGACGCACCGCCTCCTGGCACAACGGGATTCCGCGATGAAGGTGGTGCCGTAACACGCGGCGGCGGGTCGCATACGCGTGAACCGACGGACCGCGCGCGGATCGGCCGTCATTCGACCTGACATGGGAGCGACGACCGGGCCGATCGCGACCGGAGCCGGGTTTCCGTCTATTTTGATGTACAAAAAAGATGTCATCGTGGCACACGACAGCACGCTCACTCAACTCGTGAAGTCCGACTCGCGCATGGACGCCGTGCAGGCGCCGATCATTCCGGTGATCGGCGAGATGATTCGGCAAACACCGGGGACGATTTCCCTCGGGCAGGGGATGGTTCATTACGGGCCGCCGCGACAGGTGATTGACGCGGTGAGCCGGGCGCTCGACGATCCGGCCACGCACGAATACGGCGATGGCGCCGGCACCACGGAGTTGACTGGCCGGATCGAGGCCAAGCTGCGGCGCGAGAACGGCATCGATGTGCGGCGGGGCAGTCGGGTGATGGTCACGGCCGGCGCGAACATGGCGTTCATGGACGTCGTCTTCGCCATCACGCACCCCGGCGACGAGGTGATCCTGCCGGTGCCGTTCTACTTCAATCACGACATGGCGATCGAGATGGCGGGCTGCCGGACGGTTCCGGTCCCGACCGACGACGGCTATCAACTCGATCTCGAGGCGCTGCAACGGGCGATCACGCCGCGCACGCGCGCGATCGTCACCGTGACGCCGAACAATCCGAGCGGTGCGGTCTTCGACGAATCGTCGCTTCGCCTGGTGAATGCGCTCTGCAGTGCGCACGGCATCTACCACATCGCCGACGAGGTGTACGAGTACTTCACGTACGGATCGGCGCGCCATTTCTCGCCCGGCTCGATTCCCGGCGCGGAGGCTCACACCATCTCGATGTACTCGTTCTCGAAGGCGTACGGGCTTGCCGGCTGGCGCGTCGGCTACGTCGTCTACCCGGAGCATCTCGCGCTCGCCATGACCAAGGTGCAGGACACCATCCTGGTCTGTCCCACGATGGTGGCGCAGGTGGCCGCGGCGGCGGCGCTCGATGTCGGCCGGTCGTACTGCGACCCGTTTGTCCGCGAGCTGAGCGAGATCCGGGGCATCGTCCGGCGCGAGCTGTCGGCGCTGGCGCCGATCGCGGACGTGCCGTCGGCCGATGGAGCGTTCTATGTCCTGCTCAAGGTGAACACGCGCGCCACGCCGCTGGCCCTCGCCGAGCGGTTGATTCGCGAGTACAAAGTCGCGGTGACGCCCGGTTCGGCGTTCGGGATGACGACGGGCTGTTATTTCCGCGTCGCCTACGGCGCGCTCCACAAGGCGACGGTGGCTGAAGGCATCGGCCGTCTCGTCGCCGGCTTGCGCGCGCTGAGCGCGCCGGCCTAGACGTCGAGCTCCTGGGCCTCGTCGGCGCGCTCCATGATGAACCGGAACCGCGCCGACGAATCCTTGCCCATCAGCTCGTTGATCACGCGATCGGTCACGATCTGGTCGGTGACCTCGACGCGCAGTAAGCGCCGCGTTCGTGGATTGAGCGTCGTCTCCCAGAGCACTTTCGGCATCATCTCGCCCAGACCCTTGAAGCGAGTGATCTCCGGCGTCCCGCGGCCATGGCCGTTTTTCGAGTGGTGCTTCAGGATCGCGTCCTTCTGCGCGTCGTCGAGCGCCCAGTGCGTTTCCTTCCCGATGTCGATGCGATAGAGCGGGGGCTGCGCCAGAAACACCTTGCCGGTCGCGATGAGCTGCGGCAGGTGGCGGTAGATGAAGGTCAGCAGCAGGGTGGCGATGTGATTGCCGTCCGAATCGGCGTCGGCGAGGATGATGATCCGTCCGTAGCGCAGTTTGCTCGCGTCGAAGGTCTTCCCCAGCCCGCAGCCGAGCGCCGTGACCAGGTCGGAGAGCTCCTTGTTTTCGAGCACCTTCGCCAGCGACGCGCTCTCGGTGTTCAGCACCTTTCCGCGCAGCGGCAGCACGGCCTGACGCGCCCGGTCGCGGCCCTGCTTGGCCGAGCCGCCGGCCGAGTCCCCTTCGACGATGAACAGTTCGCTGCCGGCGGCATCGGAATGGGTGCAGTCGCTCAGTTTGCCCGGCAGATTGAGGCGCGACGACGTCGCGCTTTTGCGCGACACCTCGGCCTGCGCGGCGCGGCTCGCTTCCCGCGCCCGCGCCGCGAGAATGATTCGGGCCACGATCGCGTTGGCCACGCTCGCGTTGTGATTCAGCCAGTGCTCGAGCGCCGGGCGCACGAGGCCGTCGACGGCGGAGACGAGTTCGGGATTGTTCAACCGATCCTTGGTCTGGCCCTGGAACTGCGGTTCCTGGATGAAGACGCTGAGGATACCGGTCAGCCCCTCGCGAATGTCGTCAGCGACCAGCGTGACGCCTTTCGGCGACAGGGCGTGCGTCTCGATGTAATTGCGGACCGCCTTGGACAGGCCCGCGCGCAGGCCAGTTTCGTGCGTGCCGCCGGAGCCGGTCGGAATGCCGTTGACGTAGGAACGGAGATGCTCGTCGGTGGCCTCAGTCCACTGCAGCACGACGTCGAGGTGCATCGCGTCGTCTTTCGTCAGGACGAACGGTGTGTCGTGCACCGGTCTGGCGCCCCGTTCGGCGACGACCTGTTTCAGATAATCGACGATCCCTTCGCTGTGGGCGTAGACGATCCGCTCTTTCGATTCTTCGTCCTCGAAGGTGACCTTGAGGCCTTTGTGCAGATAGCTGGCGACCTCGAGCCGCGCTTTGATCACGGCGGGGTCGAATTCAATCTTCGGAAAAATCGCCGCGTCGGGATGGAAGTACACCTTCGTGCCCGAGCCGCGCGCGGCGCCCATTTTTTTCAGGGCCGAGACCGCACGGCCCTGTTTGAACCGCATCTCCCACAGCGCGCCGTCGCGCTTGACCTGGGCGATGAGCTCCTTGGACAGCGCGTTGACCACGCTGGCGCCGACGCCGTGCAGACCGCCGGCGGTCTTGTAACTTCCGTGCTCGAACTTGCCGCCGGCGTGGAGCATCGTGAAGATGACTTCCAGCGCGCTTTTTTTGGTCGTCGGATGCTTGTCGACCGGAATGCCGCGGCCGTCATCTTCGATCGTGATTGACGATCCATCGCGATGAAGAGTCACCCAAATGTTTGAAGCGTGGCCGTTCATCGCTTCATCGACGGCGTTGTCGAGTACCTCCCAGACGAGGTGGTGAAGCCCAGCCGATCCGACGCCTCCGATGTACATGCCGGGACGTTTGCGTACCGGTTCGAGACCTTCGAGAACCGTGATGTCTTTCGCGGTGTAGTTGGCGGAGGCCATGTCTATAATGAGCGCCTTGTGACGCCCGCGCTGCGTGTTCTCTGCGTTGGCATTTCTTTCTTCACGATTGTACCGGGAATCGGGCCCGCCTTCGCCGCGACCCCGACGGCGGTCGAAGATGTGCCGGTCGCCGGCGGTACGTCGGCGCTGGCGCAGGCGCTGCACGTCGAGCCGGTGCCGGACCGCGGGCGGTTCATGTACGAGATGACGCGGCTCGTGCTCGACAACGATCCGCAGCGCGCGCCGGAGCTCCTGGCGGCGCGCCTCAAGGCGCGCGCGCAAGGCGGCGATCGCGCGCGGGGCGGTCAGGCCGGAGCGCCCCGGGGCCATGTCACCGAGGAGGCCGTGCCGGTGCCGCTCACGGCTGACTGGTGGGGCACCCATCTCTTCCACCGGCGCGTCCCGCGGGAGGAACTGGTCAGCGCGATTCTGTCGGACCGTCAGGCGTCGCTCGTCTGTCATGGCCTCACGATGCTCGACGACGAGACGCTGCAGTTTTTCGCGGAGCACGGGTCGCTCATGTCGCGGATCGTCGACAAGCTGGCGGCGCCGGCGTTCGGCGCCTTTGCCGGCAGCCTGCACGTGCACGATGGTCGCGTCGTGATCCCGTCGGGAGACGAGGCGGCGCCGCTCTGGGAAGCGGTCCTCCTCGAAAAGACCACGCGGCCTGAACGGTTCATCGAGCTGTTGTTCGAAGCCGCCGATGGCCGTGTGGCGTATCTGTTCGATACCGTCGGGCAGCTCGACGCGCCGCGCCGCGCCTTCGCGCTCGGCCTCTGGATCCCTGATGCGCCGCTGCGCGTCGATCGATTCCGCCAGCTGGTGACCGTCGGCATCGCCGCGTACCACGACTGGCACCTCAAAACGCAGCCGTTCGGGCGCGCGTCGTACGACCTCGCCATGACCCTGGCGCGGGTGGAGGTGGATGACCGCGGCGCGCCCGTCAGCGCGCTGACGCGAGGGTTCTGGTCCCGCGCGCTCCTCGGCCGCGAGCCCTCTTCCGAGGACGGCCAGCCGCTCGACGCCGCGTGGCTCACCGACGCCATTGGATCGTTCGATGTGCGGCAGCGAGCCGAACGGCTCGATCAGTTCGCGTTCGGTCAGCGGCTGGTGCGGTTGACGTCGCCCGGCACGGAGCCCGATCAGGCGCATGTGTTGTTCGCCATCCGGAACTTCCCGCGCTATCGGATGTTGCTCCTCGCGTGCGAACGGATCGGCATCCGTCATGGCTCGACCTACGCCGCCGCCGTTCGGCAGGCGGCGCGCCTCGGGGCCTTCGAGGGTCGTCGCGGCTTTGTCGCGCAGGCCCAGTTTCAGAGCGCGCTCGCCCTGATCGTGCGGACGGTGACGGTCGGGGTGCTGCCCCCCGGGACCGCCGAACGGCTCCTCGACCGGCTGATCGCCGTCCCGGTCGCGGATGACGGACGGTACGGCGGCGCACTGGGCACCTGGCTCGGCGACGATCTGGTGGCCGCGATTCCGCCGGGAGCTGACGTCGAGAACGCCCTCACCGCGGCGCTGGCGGGTTCCTCGTCGGACCGGCGACTGGTCTCGTGGGAAGGGCAGCAGTACCGGCTGGACCTCGCCGGATCGGAGCGGCAGCGGCTGCGCCGAATTCGCGAAAAGCAGCAGGCCGTCCGGATCGACGTGCCGCTCGAGGTTCTGGCGATTGCGCGCCGGCTCGTGACCGATCCCGCGCGCGCAGCCGACACGATCGATCGGCTGACGGCGCTCGTGGACGACGTGCCGCAGCGGCTGCGGGAGGATGAGACGGAAAATGTCCCCCCGGGCGCAGGGGTACCGCCGGCGCCGCACGACGCGTTGAAACGATCGATCGAGGAGATCGCGAAAGCAGGCCGC
This sequence comes from Vicinamibacterales bacterium, assembly GCA_051985095.1. Taxonomy (GTDB): domain Bacteria; phylum Acidobacteriota; class Vicinamibacteria; order Vicinamibacterales; family CAVVIG01; genus Gp6-AA45. The sequence goes on from JBPYEE010000247.1 coordinate 10,045, forward strand.
GCGAAGGAGACGAAGCGGATCGCCCGCACGGCCGAGGCCCTGATCGACCTGTCGGACGAAATGCTCGCCGCGTCGCTCCTGTCGCTGACCTACGCGCTCGACCTCGGCGATCCCGACGGCACGGCCCTGCTCGCCGAAGACGTATCGCGGCGCCATGACTTTGGTCTGGGCATTCGCGACGGCGACGTGCGCCAGCGCGCCGCCTGGGCGATGCCGCGGCAGGAAGTGATCCCGGGCGTGCCGTGGCACGTCACCGGGTCGCTCGTCGGTCTCGACATCGCGCTCGCGCCGCTCGCGCTTCGGCGCGTCAGCACCGAAGGCGTTCTCGAAGCCCCGCGCCTCACGTCGACCGAGCGCGACGCCTTTGCCGTCAGCGTGTCGCTGATGAATCCGTTTCAGCTGACCGACCGCGACCGCGATGCCATTGCCGACGCAGTTGCCCGCGGCACGGCGCGCGTGCAGCTGATGACAACCGCGACATTCGACGGCGTGGCGGATCTGGTGTCGCTGGACCCGGCGCGGCGGCGTGCCGTGCGATGGACGCTGGCGCACGACGCGTCGCGCGCGCTCTCGATGTTTACGCTCAGCGAGCTGCTCGTGATCGGCGGCGGCAAGCCGAGCGACTTCTCCGCCTGGGGAATGACGGCCGTCACGCCGTACGGCTGTGTCTGCACGCGCCTGACGCTGCCCGCCCAGTGGTGGCCGATGTTCGGGCGGCCGCAACTCGGTCTGACGGCGACCGTCATTTCCGATCTCAATCTGCACGTCGCGATCATGCTGCGACAGCTGCAGCTGCCCGCCGCCCTCGCGCGAGTCGTCCTGGCCGCGGCGATGCAGGACTTCGTCGACCTGGTCAAACCGACCGATCCCGGCGACTGGCTGACGCTCTCGCGGACGGCCCGGACCGCGACGCGCGAGCGAATCGAAGACTACGTGGCCGCTGCGACCGCCGGCGGGCCGTTGATGCCGATCGGCGGCGGGCAGCCATGATGGACCCGGCGCGCCTCGCCGGGTGCCTCGTAGCGGCCGCGGCGCTGCTGGGGCCGCAGACGCCGGAGCCCACGCTGACCATCGAATCGCCCAGCACCGACATGTACATCAGCGGTCCGACGCCGCTCAGAGCCAAGATGGAGCCGCCGGGGGCGGCGACGACCGTGACCTTCTTCGTCGATGGCCGGCAGACATGTGCGCTCAAGTCGCCGCCGTGGGAATGCGACTGGGACGCGGGCGCGCGCGTTGCCGAACATCAGGTGCGCGCGGTGGCGACGCTGTCAAACGGCGGGCGCCTCGTGCAGACGGTTCGCACGAAGACGATCGGGTACACCGAGCGCGTGAACGTGGATGTCGTCCAGGTCACCGTCACGGTCAGCGACGGCCATGGCAAATTCGTACCGAACATCCCGCGCACGGCGTTCCACGTCTTTGAGGACAGCCGGGTCCAGGAGATTTCGCACTTCGCGTCAGAAGACATCCCCCTCGAGTTGATCGTGGCCATCGACATCAGCGGCAGCATGACGCCGTCGATGGTGAAGCTGAAGGCGGCGGTCAGGGAATTCCTGAGCGACGTGCCGGTGCAGGACCAGGTCACGCTGCTCGGGTTCAACGACAGCATCTTCACCCTGACCCGAAAACAGACCAATCCCGCCGAGCGCGCGCGGGCCGTCGAGCGCCTCGCGCCGTGGGGATCGACGGCGCTCTACGACGTGGTCCTCCGGGGCATCGAGATGCTGGGGCGGCAGGTGGGCCGCAAGGCGCTCATCATCTTCACCGACGGGGAGGATCAGGGGAGCCACGCCACCCTCGGCGACGTCGAGCGCAAACTGCAATCGAGCGACGTGACGCTGTACATGATCGGCCAGGGGCGGGGCGTGACGATGGAGCCGCTCAAGAAGATCATGGAGCGGCTGGCGAATCCGACGGGCGGCCGGGCCCTGTTCACCGACTCGATCGACGAGCTGCACAACGCGTTTGGCGAGCTGCTCGACGAGCTGTCCAACCAGTATCTGCTCGGCTACGCCTCGTCGAATCTGGTCCGCGACACGAGCTGGCGCCGGATCCGCGTTGAGGTGGACGGCCACCACGACGTCCGCGCCCGGCAGGGCTACCGGCTCACGACCAAATGACCGGCGGCCACCGATGGCATCGGCGATGGAGCGTGCCGGTCGCGGCCCGGCGCTGGGCGCTCGCCGTCCTGTGTCTCGTCGTTGCGGGCAGGGCCGCAGCCGCGCAGGATCAGCCGCCGCGTTTCTCCGCCACGGTGGACGTGACCTCGGTGGACGTCACCGTGGTCGACGACCACGGCCGTCCGATCACCGCGTTGACGCCGGCGGATTTCAACGTCCGTGTCGACGGCAACGCGCGGCGGGTGGTGTCGGCCGAGTGGATTTCGTTGATCAAGCCTGCGGCGAACGAGCCGGCAGCCGCCGTCCCAGACGGATTCAGCACGAATCAGAGCTCGACGACCGGTCGGCTGATCGTGATTGCGGTGGACGAGCCCAATATCCGGTTTGGCGCGGCGGCGGCGATTTCGAGGGCGGCCAACGGGTTCGTGGATCGGCTCCAGCCGTCCGATCGGGTGGCCGTGGCGGGGTTTGGCACCGGCGCGCCCGCGACGGTGTTCACCGCGGATCGCCAGCGGATCAAACAGGCCATCGCCCGCATGGCCGGCCAGCGGCAGACCGGGCGCACCCTCGACGCTGACGTCTCCCTGTCGATCGCCGAGGCGCTCGCCATCGACCGCGGCGACCCCGGCACCCTGACGCAGGTGCTTTCACGGGAGTGCCAGGCGATCGGCGGACGCGGCGATCCGACCTGTCCCGACCGCGTGACCGCTCAGGCGCACATGGTGGCGAGCGACGCCACCCGCGAGGGCGATCAAACGCTGCGCGGGCTGCGCGAACTGTTTCGCGGACTGCGTCGCATCGAGGGTCCGAAGACGCTCGTCCTGATTACCGAGGGCTTCTCGCTGAGCGATCAAACGCTCGCGACCGAGCTCGGCGGTCTCGCGGCCGCCGCCCGGACGAGCCTCTACGCGCTGCGGCTCGAAGGGCAGATCTTCGATGCGGGCGACGGCCGGCGGCCGGTTGACCCCATGGGCGATCGAGCCCTGATGACGCAGGGGCTCGAAGTGCTGACCGGCGCGACACGCGGTGCGCTGTTTACGGTGACGGGCACCGGCGCGTCGCTGTTTCAGCAGATCGAGGCGGAACTCGCCGGCTATTACCTGCTCGGCCTGGAATCCGATCCGCGCGACCGCGATGGCAAGCCGCACCCCATGCGCGTCGACGTGTCGCGCAAGGGCGCCGTCGTGCGGTCGCGGCCGCAGCTCTTGAATGCGCCAGCCGACGAGCCAGCCTCCCGATCGCCGCACCAGGCGGTCGCGGCGGCGCTGGCCTCACCCCTGTTGTCGCCGGCGCTGCCGCTGCGTGTCGGGTCGTTCGCGCTGCAAGGTCCGGAGCGCGACCGCGTCCAGCTGCTGATTCATGCCGACGTGGGAGAGGACTACACCGCCTCGAAGGTGTCCTCGATTGCGTATGTGATCACCGATGCGAACGGCCGGCTGGTCGAGGATCGCGCCTTCGACATGCGGCTGCTGCCCGTGGTCAGCGGGGTGCCCTCGGCGTTGCAGTACACGGCCGGCGCGAGCCTCCCGCCGGGCGAGTACACGCTGAAGCTGGCGGTGGTCGAAGGCGATCGCGTCGGTTCGATTGAGCATCCCATTCACGCGGCGCTGCCGGCGGCGCCAGGCGGCATCACGCTCAGCGAGCTGATGGTCGGCGGTCCGGTCGAAGCCGGCGAGCTGCTGCAGCCGACGGTCGGGTATCAGGTGAACTTCGGCGCCGTGCACGGGTACGTCGAGGCGTACGGCGTCACGGGCGATGGGCTCACGGTCGAATATGAAGTCGCCACTGACGCCGACGGCCCCGCGCTGCTGAACGTCGATGTCGCGCCGAGGCCCGCGGGCGACGGACGCCTCATCTTCACGCGCGTGATGCCGGTCGGTCAGCTGCCGCCCGGCCGCTACCTCCTGCGCGCGGTCTTCTCCGAGAACGGTCGGTCGATCAAGACGCTCGCGCGGCCCTTCGAAATCGCGCCGCCCAAAGTCCTGATGACCTCCGCTGACGCCTTGTCGTCGGCCTCGACCTTCGACACGGGCCTGTTCCTGCCGGTCGAGGACGCGGTGCTGCATCCCGCCTTCGAGCGGGAAACCGCAATCGATCCGTCGACGCTCGGATCGTTTCTCCCGCGCATCGATGAGCGAGCGAAGCCGAAGTTCGACCGTGGTCTCGCCGCGCTCGCCGCCGGTGACTGGACGCGGGCGGAAGCGGCCTTCAAGGAGGCGATTGATCCCGACACCGACAGCACCGCCGCCCTCGCCTACCTCGCGGCGACGTTTGCCGCCGCGGGCCGCGACATCCAGGCTGCCGGCGCGTGGCAGACGGCGCTCGTCGATGGCACCGACTTCTCGCAAATCTACGACTGGCTGGCCGGCGCGCTGCTGCGCAACCACGCGTTCGGCGAAGCGCGGTCGATTCTCGAGGAGGCGGTCGGGAAATGGCCGGCCGACGCGCGCTTCACCAAGCCGCTGGCGATGCTGTACGCGGTGTTCGGCAGCGGCCGCGAAGCGACGCGCACGCTCGAACGGTACCTGGAAGGCCGTCATGACGACCGCGAC
>JBPYEE010000248.1:0-9740 GCA_051985095.1 Vicinamibacterales bacterium
CGCCGGTCGTGGTCGCGGTGAACGGCGCGGCGGGCGGCGCCGGCATGAGCCTGTGCCTCTTCGCCGATCTGGTGCTCGCGGCGGAATCAGCCAAGTTCACCCTCGCGTACACGCGTGCGGGACTCAGTCCGGATGGCGGTTCCACCTATTTCCTCCCGCGGATCATTGGCGTGCGGCGCGCCCTCGAACTCGCGCTCACGAACCGAGTGCTGACAGCGCGCGAGGCACAGGATTGGGGAATCGTCACCAAGGTGGTTCCCGACAGCGAACTGCATGCCGAAGCGCAGGCTGTCGCAGGACAGCTCGCAAGCGGTGCAACGCGAGCGCTCGGCGCCGCGAGGCGCCTGCTGCATCATAGCTTCGCCGAATCGCTTGAGACGCAGATGGAGCTCGAAGCGCAAGCGATCGCTGACCAAGCCCGCACGCAGGATGCGTACGAAGGCATCGCCGCGTTCATCGCGAAACGTCAGCCGGCATTCACGGGCTTGTGAGTACGGCTGGGAAACGCGGACGCTTCAGAACGAGGACCTTTCTACGCAGAGCGATTTGAAGCGTGCGCGCGCCATGCTGGGCTCCGATCATGCTGTGGCGCGCGCAGCTGGTACGGCGGCGGCGTGGTGGCCTTGAGCGCTTGTTTCACGACCTCGTCGACATGCGGGGCGTCTTTATAACCCGCCTGCACGAACCACTTGAACGTCTTTGCGTCCTCGGTCTCTGGTTCGAGAAAGCCCTTCACGACATCCGATTCCACGTCGATTTGCCCGTTTGCCCACTGGGTCCGGGCTGGCGTCGAAGGGTTGTCTGATGGCTTCAAATGGCGCCACAGTGCGCGAGACGAGGCAGAACGATCACGAAGTCGGATCGGATGCCGATCGTGCCGTGGCGGCGTTACACGGCGTTACTGCGGGCCGATTGTGCGCCGGATGCGGACTGCCCTTCGCGCCGCGATGTGCCGGTCAGGTCGCTTGCAGTCCGACGTGCCGGATTCGTCTGCGCATACGCGACGCGGTGACGTCCGAACGCAAACGACGGCAGGGCAAATCTGACCCGGGAAACGGTTTTGCCAGGATGTTCCATTGCCGGCAATCAGCGAGGCACTATCGTGAGCGCGGCACTATCGTGATTGTGACCGACGCGTGCTCACCGTCGGTCGCGATCACGCGCGTCGCACCGGGTTCGATCCGCTCGAGGTAGGCTGGATCCTGCCATGCGTCTTCGCCCTCGCGTCCGGGCAGCCGATCCACCGCGGCAACGAAGTAGTCGCCCCCCGGCACGCCGGCGATCGAAAACCGTCCGTCCGCCGACGTGTGGACGACGGCGAAGTAACGGGACGCGGAGTAGCGCTTCCCCGGGTCGACCGGGAAGAGGAGCACGAACGCCGGCCGGTCGGCATTCGCGCTGTCGACCGTTCCGCCGATCTCCGTCACTTGATCGGTGAAGACGATTGAAATGTCGGCCAGCGACTGGTCGGACCCGCCGAACGGCACCACGGCATCGGTGATGTCGCGGTCGCCCTGTCGAATCGATTTCACCATCCAGCCCCGCGGGACGTTCGACACGACGAAGCGGCTCGCCGACGGGATCCGGCTGATCTCGAAGTCACGATCGGTGCGATACTCCGCGTCGCGGCCACCTGACGCAAACGGACGCAGGTCCGGATCGGCGGGCACGACGCTGAGGCGCGGAAGCCGCATCGACGGCGGCGGTTCGCCCGCTGCGCCGTCCCAGACGATCCGGCCCCTGACCGTCGAGCCGGCCATCGTCTGCACGGTGATGTCGCGGATGTCCGTTCCATTGACCGACGCCACACGCCAGCCAAGTTCGTTCCCTTTGAACGCCTCGAGGACGTACTCTCCCGGCGCGACGTTCAGAAACTCAAAGCGGCCATCCGGATACGTCCGCGCTCCGACGATCGTCGACACCATGCCGAAGCGGACGCTCGTGCGCATCCGGATGCCGCCGAGGAATGGGACGCCGTTCGAGTCGATCGTCGTGCCGCTGATGCGTGCCGTGCGCGTACGAACCAAGGTGATGTCGACGCTGACATCCTCCGCCGCGCGAACGCGGACGCGCTGCGCCTCCGATGCGCTCGCGGTCACCGGCGCGAAGGTTATCGCGTAGCCGGGTAGCTCAAGACCCGCTGCGTTGCCGACTGACGCCGCGACCACGTATTCGCCGGGCTGCAATCCCCAGAGCCGATAGCGGCCGAGCTCGTTCGTTCGCCGCAGGGCGACATCGGGCACTGGCGCGAGCTGCCGCTGCCCGGAGACAAAGCGAATGTCGTAGGCTGTGACGCTGACACCCTCGACGGGATCGCCGTAGTCGTCGAGGACGCGGCCGACGATCGCGCCGTAGCGCTTCATCACGAAGTCGACGCGCTCGAGCACCTGACCGGCTCGGAGCGGCAGGAAGCCGCCAGCCGTGGACGTCGGCGACTCCGGGAACTCGGCCCGCGAGTAACCGGCTTTTGTCGCGACGAAGTGGTACGGCCCGGGAGGCAGAATCAGCTCGTACGAGCCATCCTCGTCAGTGGCTGTGCCTGTGGTCGTGAACGCGCGCGTGACCGTCACGTGCGCATGCCCGAGCGGCCGGCCGTCGGCGCCCGTCACATGCCCGCGGACGACGACCGTGGCACCGGCAGAGGACTGTGCTTGAGCTGCGAGTGCGAGGGCAAGCGCAGCGGCGATCACGATTCGCTCTCCAGCCGTAGCGTCACCTCGGTCTTCTCGTTCGCGGTCAGCGTCACCAGCGTCGCCTTCGAGCGAAACTGCTCCAGATAACTGGCGTCTGGCCAGCGCGTTTCGTCAACATCACGGGTCACGACAACGAGGTAGCGGCCGGGCAACAGGCTGTCGACGGCGAACTCGCCGGTCTGGTTGGGACGGACCCATCGCGCGAGCCGTGCGAGATCCGACGTGGACGCCGGTACTTCCGGAAACACGAGAATCGAGCTGTCGAACGCGACACTTGGCGGCGCGTCGATCCTCCCACTCAACGTCCCAAGCTGATGCGTCAGGGTCGCGACGACACCGCTCATCGTTTCGTCGCCGTTGAACTCGATGGGAGTGTCGAGCACGGTGCGGCCACCCACCTCAATCGACCTGACCGCCCAACCGCGCGGCGCGCCAATGACGCGCAGCTCGACGCGCCCGACGAGGCCCTCGATCGTGAATGTCTCGCCGGCACGCGCACGAGTGGGCGGGCGACCGGGTCCCGGCACGTTGGTGAGCGCCGGGTCGAGCGGTCGTGCGTCGAGAACGATCGGATCGGCCGGCGGCACACCGCCGTCGGCGACGACGCGGCCGGCGATGCGGCCGCCGGGATGCATTTGCAGCCGCAACGATTGGTCGGTCGACCCCATGGTCACGTGACCAAGGCCGACGAGCGGTGCGTACACGGCCCGAGCGTTGACGATCCATTCGCCGGATGGAACGAGGAGAGAAAAGCGGTCGCTGAGGCCGTTGCCGGTCACCGCGATTCCGTTGTCGCTGGCGGCGGACGTTCCCTCCCGGTCGGCAGACACCAGGTTCGCTCCCGCAATCACAGCTGTGCCGGTTGGATCGACGAACGTCAACAGCAGCCTCGACGACGTCTGGACGTCGGCGAGCGTGAAGTTGATCGATGGTTGCTCCTCACCCGTATGGACGACGACGGCATCGGCCGAGGAAAGCGACGGCGTGCCCGGGTAGTACGCCTGCGTCATCAGTTCGCCGATGCGGCGGCGCGCGGCGACGACGTAGCGGCCGTCGGACAGACCACCGAGCCGGTACTCGCCCAGATCGTCGGTCACCGTCGCCATCGCGGTCTGCGTTTTGGCACGGTCGCGGTTAACGACCTGCTGCGCCTCGACGGTCACGTCGACGAGCGGTTCGCCGAATTCGTCGACGATGCGGCCGGAGATGGCGCCGCTCGGCCTCATGCGAACCTCGACGTCGAGGAGCGTGTTCGGCGCGAGGTCGACCGGCGCGGCCGGTTCGGTCCGTTGCCGCGCGCCAAAGCGCGTGCGCACGTAACCGGCCTTGGATGTCGTGAGGAAGTAGCGCCCAGGCTGGAGGGCTGCGAACTCGAAGCGACCGTCGCCGTCTGTGAACGCCGGGTCCGGAGCATCTGGTCCAGCGAGGGCCACCCGTGCGTTGCGGAGAACAGCGCCGTCGGACGCGGAGACGACGTGCCCGCGAATCGTTGCGGTCGGCGTGGCGCGCGAAGGCGGCATGTCGCGTGGCGGAGACGGAGGCTGAGCGTGCAGCGCGACCGCGCCGAGGAGCACGATCCAGGATGCTGCACGCCGCACCATGGCGAGTGGAGTGCGACGATCGGAAAGGTTTGAACATTGGGAAGCGCCGGGCACGGGCCGTCTCGCGGTTGGCATAACGCTCCTTCGATTCCTGGCTCAGCTGGTCGGCCCTACGACAGCGCGGACCCCGTCGTATGCAGAAACTCGATCGATGAAGCTACGCGGCCTGCCGGTAGTAGAACTTGAGCAACCCACCGAGGCGCTCCCCTCAAGGACGATATCCATTGGGCCGATTTCCGGAGGCAAAAACGGTCCTCCGGCCGCTTCAATCCCGCCATTTCACGGGTGATCTGATTTCGGCGGAGTCTTCGCCCATGACGCCCGATCGAGTCATATCGTTTATAACTCCCGCTCTGCTCCTGTTGAGACGTGGCTCGCCCTAGCGAGTTCTCGCAAGCGGGAACGGCTTCGGGAGCGGTATTCGTTCCGCAGCGAGCTCTTGCCGTTCTTCTTCCGAAATAATCGGCGTCAGCTCCGCGTGGTTCGCGTCTAGCAGTCGAAACTCAAATCTGTCGTTGTCGTCGCCGCCGTTGATTGCAAACGACAGGACCCCGCCGTTCCAGCGCACGTCAAGCATTCGATTGAGCGTAGCCGAGGCCAGCGTAACGCGATCAACGTTGCCCTCTTCATCGACGTGGATGCTCTCTCCGATGCTCATCGTCCCCTGAGGCCCCACCGCGCTATCAGCCAAGGTCAAGCGGACATAGGTTGTCCCGTGATAGTTGGCCGTCCAGTTTCCAGTCAACGGATTCCCCGACTGCCCGAGCGCAATCGCGATGAACGCCACGACAAGGGGTCGCACGGTGCCTCTCTTCGACAAGCCTTCAGACGTTGACCGAGCCTTGCTGGCTTTGTGCTCTGGGTCCTGACTTGTCGCACCACTGTAAGCGCCCGAAGCCCGTAAGATCAGCGTCACACGGGGCCTATGGCCGCCGTCAGCCACGGGCACGGGACATTCAGGAAACGTACGAACACTCGCCAAGTGTAGAGCCAGCCGGGTACGCCCCCACCGAAGAAGAAGGGCCGGACAGCCGTGACGACGGCGAAGGGGTCTAAGCGACGGACAGGGGAAGGGTGACGACTATGCGGAGGCCGGATTAAAACACCGTACAGATGCACGGGCCTCACCGGAGGCTGGGCGACGAGCACGACCGCAGGCTAGTCCGCCCTCAACGCCTCGGCGGGATCGACGCTCGCGGCGCGTCGCGCGGGAATATACGTCGCACATGCAGCCGTCAGGCCGAGTGTCAACACCGCAACGGCGAACGTCGCTGGGTCCGCGGGCGTCACGCCGAAGAGCAGAGCCGCGATCCATCGCCCTCCGACGAAGGCACCGACTAGTCCTGCGCTCACGCCAACCAGGGTCAAGATGCCGCCTTCGCGAACGAACAACCACACGACATCAGAGGATGAGGCCCCGATCGCTAGCCGAAGGCCGATTTCCCGTGTCCTCTGGCCGACGAGATATGCGAGCACACCGTAGACGCCGACGGCCGACATGGCGACTGCTACCACGCCGAACAACAGAAACACCAAAAGGGTGAATCGGCGGCCGGCAATCGATGCGTCGACGAGATTGTCGAGCGAGTTGACGTTGGCGAGAGGCAGCAACGGATCAAGCGCCGCCACCTCTCGGCGTAACGCGGGAACAAGCGCGACGACATCTCCCCTGCCGCGCACCGCCACGGTGAAGGCATCCACCGGTTGCTGGTCGTACGGCAGATAGATTTCAGCGGGTGTCTCCTCGTCCAGACCGCTGTATTTCACGTTCCCGACGATGCCGACGATCGTTTTCGGCCCGTTGCGTGCCTGGCGCGCCAGCTGCGCGCTCACCCGAATCTGTTGTCCGATCGGATTCAGGCCGGCAAAAAAACGTTGAGCGGTTCGGTCGTTGATGATCGCGACTTCGGGGCCGGTCGCGGTATCTCCCGTGGTGAAGAAGCGTCCGCGGTGGATCCGAATCCTCATCGTCTTGAAGTAGTCGGCGGTGATGATCCGCAACGACGCCGATGGCATCGAGGCCGAGTCCAGCTCGGGCTCCCCTTCGCGACGGAAGCCCGTCAAAGCATTGAGATCGCTCGTGAACGGCAGGCCCATCGCCGCCGCCGCCGAATCCACTCCGGGTTCGCCCTCGACGTGCGACAGTAGCGTTGTCACGAATGCAGTCGGGCCGGCGGGATCGGAGTACTTGGCGACGGGCAAGGACAAACTGAATGTCACGACGCCCTTAGGATCAAATCCGGGCGCAACATGCTGGAGCTGCACGTAGCTGCGAATGAGAAGACCGGCGCCCGCCGAAAGCATGACCGCAAGCGCCAGCTCTGCGATCACCAGCAGCCGCCGCGGTCGGGCGCCGCTTCCGCCGACGGCACCGCGGCCCGGCACGAAGCCGCCGCCACCAGACCACCCGCACGCCGATACGGCCGGCGTCAGCCCGAAGATGAGACTTGTTACAATCGCAGCGCCGGCCGCAAACGCGAGGACATGGACATCGACCGTGACTTCTGACAGTCGCGGAATCGATGACGGACCCAGGAGCACGAGTGCCCGAACAGGCAGGTAGGCCAGGCTCGCGCCAGCGGTCGTGCCCAGAGCCCCGAGGACCAGGCTTTCGATGAGCAACTGTCCGATCAGCTGAAGGCGGCTCGCGCCGAGCGCGGCACGGACGGCCAATTCACGTCCGCGCCCCTGCGCTCGGGCGAGGACGAGATTCGCGACGTTCGCGCAGGCGATGAGCATCACGAGGGTGACCGCGCCGAGGAGCACCAGCAGCGTCGGCCGGCTGTTCCGGACCATTCGCTCCTGCAGCGGGATCGCCATCGGCGTCGCGTCACTCTCCGTTTGAGGAAATGTCAGCGCCAAACGGTTCGCAACAGTCTCGAGCGCTGTCGTCGCCTGCTGCGGTGACTCGCCGTTCTTCAATCGGGCAAGGACCTGGACCCACTGCGCACCTCGTGCCTCGGGTGTGAGATCGTGCGGCGTGAAGATCAGTGGCTGCCAGAATTCGGCGGTCGCTGGAAACCTCACGTCCGGCGACGCGACGCCGACCACCGTCACGGCATGGCCGTCGAGCGTCGTCGTCGAGTTGACGATGTCCTCGCGACCGCCGAACCGGCGGCGCCAGAGTCCGTAACTCACCACGATGCGATTGCCATCACCCTGAGCGTCGGCCTCGGTGAACGAGTGACCGCGTGCCATGGGAGCGCCCAGGAGGGTGAAATAGTTCCATGAGACTCTCGCGCCTTGGAGCCGTTCCGGGTTGCCGGTACCCGTCATGTTGGCGGTGATCGGCGCGAGCGCGGCAGCGCCTGTAAAGACGCCGCTGTGAGCGACGTAGTCGCCGAAGTTCAAGGGAGATAGCCATGGCGAGACTCGACCCTGATGGCCATAGAGGACCATCATCAATCGCGCGGGATCCCGATACGGCAGCGGCCGGAGCAGCACGCCATATACGATCGTGAAGACGGCCGTGGTCGCGCCGATCCCAAGGGCGAGAGTCAAAATGGCGACGCCACTGAACGCCGGTTGGCGCCTGAGCTGGCGGCAAGCGTAGCGGAAATCGCGAAACCAGAATCGCACTAAGACCAACCTGTCCACGCGTGCGCGTCGTGACACGTCGCGATTCATCAGACGTTCCGCGCCCCGAAAGGGTTGACGGCCTTGAGACTGGCCGTAACGCGGCCACAGTGCGGGCGTCCTCGAACTCGTTGAACACGTCGTTTTTCTGGTGCAATCCGTCGCGCGTCTATCTGAGCTCGGACCGCAAGCGGAATAGATCGTCTGCAGGGCCGCAGGGTCCATTGACTCCGGGTCCCGGCTCCGGAAGCCCGAGAGCAGCGGCGGACGCCACTACCCCAAACGACCTAGGCGGTCGGCGCTAGAGAAAGCGGATCTGCTCAGGCGGCCCTCCACGTCCTGCGCAACGACTGCCAACACATCAGCGCACAGCCGAGTGAGAGGAACGCTTCGTGGATGTCGCCTCGCTTGTCGTAGCGGACACGGAGGCGTCGAACCTGATTGAGCCAAGCAAATGTCCGCTCGACGACCGCGTCGTGTGCAGAAACTCGATCGACGGAGGTACGCGGCCTGCCGTAGTAGAACTTGAGCAGGCCGCCGAGGCGCTCGCGACATTCGGACCTGTTTCGATCACCGTTGTCGTCTGGGCGGCGAGTTCGCTGCCCAGACCCTGGTTCGTAGGGTGAGCGAACGACACAACTGGGGGCAGCATCAGATGGCTGCCCCACGTTTGCCGCCCATTTCTTGATAGTTGGGGCAACGCCAGACCACTTCGCGCTGCTACCGACTGTCGGTCAATTGTCGGTCAGCGGTGATCCAGAAATCCCAGACCGAAACAGGACACGAGCCACCCGCCGCGGGCGTTCCAGACGCACCCTAGCGGGCGGACACGAGCACGCTGCCTCTCACGAACAACGAAACATCACTGTTTCATGCGAATTGGATTTGCATCCCACAAGCGCCAGGGCGCGCGGCCGCGAACGCGTCGATCTATCATCGTACGCAGCGCCATGGATCGTCTTGCCCAGGATCTGCGCTACGCCACCCGAACGCTGCTGAAGACACCCGGCTTCACGGCCGTCTGTGTCCTCTGTCTCGCACTCGGCATCGGCGTCAACAGCACGATGTTCAGCGTGGTCGACACTGTCGCCATTCGGCCGTTGCCGTTCAGGGATCCGGACCGTCTCGTCGGCCTGCACACGACGAACCGGGCCAACGGCATCGACACCGGCAGTGTCTCGTACCCAGACTTGCAGGACTGGATAGGGCGTACACACTCGTTCTCTGGCATGGTCGCGTTCGGCGAACGCAGCCTGACGGTGGCAGACGGCGGCGGTGACCCGGAGCGGTTCGCCGGCGCGATCGTGTCCTGGGACCTCTTCCCGACGCTCGGCGTTGAGCCGGTTCTCGGCCGGCAGGTCCGCGGCGAGGAGGATCGGCCTGGCGCGCCGCCCGTCGTGCTCTTGAGCTATGGGCTCTGGCAGCGTCGGTACGCACGCGACCCGTCGATCATCGGTCGCTCGGTCACAGTCAACGGAAACATTCACACCATTATTGGCGTCATGCCGCCGAGATTTCAGTTTCCTGAGGAGGCGCAGCTGTGGATCCCGCTCACTCCCCTGGAGAATGCCGCCACCCGCGCGGACAGGCGGATCAGCGTGTTGGCCCGGCTGAAGCCGGACGCGTCGCTGGCGGGGGCCAGACAGGACCTGCAGGCGGTTGCAGACCGCCTCGCCACCGAACACGCTGACGATCAGGGCTGGAGCGGCTCGGTCGTGACCTTGTATGACGACTTGATGCCCTCGGATATCCGCCTGATCGTTTTCACCATGATGGGAGCGGTCACACTGGTGCTGCTGATCGCGTGTGCGAATGTCGCCAATCTTCTCTTGGCACGCGCAACGGTTCGACGCCGCGAGATTGCAGTGCG
>JBPYEE010000249.1:0-4950 GCA_051985095.1 Vicinamibacterales bacterium
AAGCGCGAAGAACGACAGGAACGACCGCCGACTCAGGTTGCGATCGAAGGCGTTCATAGACGGAAGCCCTGAGTCTCGAAGCACATTCAGGGCCACCGGCCTGGCGCGCACGGGGCCGGCTCCTGCGGGTGGTCCGGCGCCAGTCGTTGAGATCGCTCTCTACATGCTGTGATTGGCGGCGGCAGAGTCCACCGATGACGGTGACGCCGGCGGCGAAACCTCGACTGGTCGACCCCTGCAGCGGACCCAGCGCCGGTTGGGCGTTTTCGTGGCGGGCGACACTGGCAGTGGCGCGGCGCTCGCGACGTCCTGGAGGAGCGCATGGCGATGGCCCCGCGTTCGTCGAAGCTGCGGGCAAGAGCTGTGTCGGCAGGTGCTGAGTCAGGCGCGACGATCTCTTCGCCGACGACAAGGTCTTGACACCACGTGTCTGCGCTCCTGTGGGGTCGTTGAGCTTCGAGGATTGTGGGGGAAGACGATCGGGAACCATCGGGTGATCTGGTGGCCGTCTCTCAAAACTGCGAGGAGCGGGTGACGTCGAGTTGGGCGGCGCTCACTCGCACCGACGTCGGCCGCGTCGAACGCGGTCCTCCGCCCGTCGTGTCCGACGATGGCCGCGCGGCCTCGCTCGGCGACAGAGCCATGGCTGAGGGGCCTCATGATGCACCTCGGCCTCACTTGCCCGGGAGCGCGGCCAGACACGCCGACGGCATCGGCTGCTGGCCGGAGCACGGCTGGCAATTCATGGGCGCCCGCTCGGACTGATGAACGCGCGTCGCCGACACGCGAGTCACGCGCGGTTTGTCGAGCGCGGTCGACCGAAAGACGCCTGATGACGCGGATGGCCGATGAATACACCTGCGAACCGACGCGCAGCTGGAACGATGCGTCGAAGGGCGACCGGTGATTGCAACGCGCGATGACACACGTACAACCAGGTGCGAGGTGCAACCGTCATGCTTGCGATGCAGACGTATTCGAAGCAATACGTCGCGACGCGTCACAGGCCGATGCAACCCCGCCAGGCCGATCGCAAGCAGATCAGAGAAGGCGTCACGCAGAATTTCGAGGCTCGTTCAATTCAACGATTACGTCCTGCTGTTCGAGTACATGTTGGCTGGCCGGAATTACAGGAAACGACAGCAATGCGTCGAATGAACCGCGCGTGCGCCACATTCGGTACTCTCAACGACAGAAGGCTGAAAGCGGCCTTCACGACGGTTGACGTCGCCGGTCAGCAAGCAGGCGAGCGAGCCGGCTGACAGGTGAATGTGGGTGAGTCGAAGTTCGTCGTGGCTGAAGCCGTGACCTCATGCCGGCCTCATCTTGCGACCACTCATCCATTGCGAAGACGCAGCGGCGCCGGCGCCCTCCTTGCACCACTTCGAAGTTGGAGGTTGAGGTATGCGGAAGGAGGATCGTATCCGTCAGCAGGGGCAGAATCCGCCGCAGAAGCCGACCGAGAAGCCCCAGCCAGCACCTCGAGAACAGGTGAAGGGCGGAGCCACCGATAAGCCGGACCGTCCACCTCGGCAACCGGGACCTCTGCCGATTCCCGACTAGCCAACGGGTGCCGCCCGACCGCGGGCGAGAAACCGCGGGCTGTTTTGCTGTTTTGCTGAACGACCTGCTATCTGCCTCTTGTACTGCTGAGGCAGCAATGCCGGCGTCATCGTACGCGATGAAACATCGGGCGGTGCCGTTCACGCGACTGCCTGCACCAATTCGTGGCCTGCCCCGAGGTGACACGCCAGCCAACGCGTTGTTCGGCCATGAGCGAGAGTCCGCACCGTGCCACGGAAGCCAGGGGCCCACGCAACCTACAAGTGCGACAACAGCCTGGTCCGAGAGACCTGTTGGCGTGGCAGGGCGGCAGGCAGCGATCCTGGGGCTGGGGCTCGAAGGTGCCGGTCATCCCAACGGAGCCGAACAATGATGATCGTGAAACGCGCGTACGACCGCGTTTCCCGCGCCGACGGCAAACGGTTTCTCGTCGATCGGTTGTGGCCGCGCGGGGTGTCCAAGGCCAAGCTGCGGATTGATTCGTGGCTCAAGGAGGTGGGCCCGAGCACCGAGTTGCGTAAGTGGTTCAGTCACGACCCCGAGAAGTGGGACGAGTTTCGTAAACGCTACCAGCGCGAGCTTGATGCACATCCCGACGCGTGGCAGTCGATCGTCGCTGCCGCGCGCCTCGGTCCGGTCACGCTCGTGTACAGTGCGCACGATATCGAGCACAACAATGCCGTGGCCCTCCGAGAGTATCTCCAGGCCAAGGCGCACCGGCCAGCCAACCCCGTCGCGGCTCGTCGCACGCGACGCGCCGCACGATGAGCCGCATGGCCCCCGGTGCGTCGCCCAGATTCATCGTTCGACCGGTTCCCCCCTTTCGGCTGGATTTCACGGTGTGGGCGCTCCGGCGCCGATCACGGAATCTGATCGATCGCTGGGATGGATCGACCTACCGGCGGGTGATCCCTATCGGTGGACGGCCCATCGAGATCGCGGTCTCCCAAGCGGGGTCGTTGGCCGAACCCCGATTGATGGTGAACGCGACGCCGAAGCTACAGACTCGTGTGGATCGTCGACGCATCCGGATGATCCTCGAGCGACTGCTGGGTTTTCGCGTCAACCTGGCCGGATGGTACCGCGTGGCGGAGCGGGACGCGCGGCTGCGCCCGCTCGCCGAGCGGTTTCGCGGCCTCAAACCGCCTCGGTTCCCGAGTTTGTTCGAGGCGCTGATGAACGCGTTCGCGTGCCAGCAACTGTCGCTGGAGGTCGGGCTCGAGCTCCTCAATCGGCTCGCGACACGCTGTGACGTGAAGGTCCGCGCCAACGGTGACGTCCATTACGCGTTTCCCGGTCCACGCAATCTTGTGCGGCTGCCGCCATCGCAGTTCCGCTCACTCGGATTCAGCCGGCAGAAGGGCCGCGCGATCACGGACCTCGCGCGGGCGACCGCGCAGCGGCGCCTGGATCTGGAGGCGCTCAATTGCGAATCGGACGACGAGGTCCGGCAGCGACTGTTGGTGTTGCACGGCGTCGGACGATGGACCTCCGAGTACGTGTTGCTCAGAGGCCTTGGTCGCCTGCACGTATTTCCGGGCGATGATGTCGGCGCACAGAAGAGGTTGGCGCGCTGGCTCGGACGACCACGTCCGCTCGACTACGACGAAGTGCGCCGAGCTCTCGAACGGTGGCAGCCGTACGCCGGCATGGTGTATTTCCACCTGCTGCTCGACGGACTCTGCCAACGCGGAGTCGTGCACTCCGGAGCGATGCCGGCCTCTGGGCCACCGATTCCGCGATCACTTTCCCGGAATCATGATGTGCGCCGTGGACGTGCCCGCATTCATGATCCACGCGCCATTGTCCCGCCGCTTGTCGGGCAGTCCGAGTGAGGCCTGGGTCGCGCCGGGCACGGCGATGGTCACCTCATGCGGGGACGCGTGATCGCGATCGGCGCCCGACACGTGGTACCAGACCGAACCGAACTCGGGCTTCGCACGGGTTCCGTCCTGCTCCAGGGCCTTCAGCATCGTCTCTGATTTGACCCTGTCCCCCGATGCCTCGGCTTTCAGGTTCTGAACCTCGCGCGGCAGGTTGGCGAGGCTGGTGCACTGCACTGCGAACGGCTGTTGGAGCGGAAAGCCGGATCGGTCGTAGCAGACCAGGCCGTTCGTGCCTTTCCTCAGGGTGTCGTAAGTAAAGTCGGATTTCCACTTGATGACGGTCGCCTGGTCGCGCAGCGCGCCCGGTGCCGCAATCAGGGCCTTGTCAACGTCGGCCTGCGACGCGCCCGGCTCCAGAGGCGGCGGTGGGGGTGGCGGCGCGCCGCGCCGGCCTCCCTGCGCGACCAGACTGATCGAAACGGCCAGTGTCACGAGCACGATCGAAATGACGCGTTTCATTTTGGGACCTCACATCTTGACTGGGGCCCGGCGGCCGATCAGCGGCCGACACCGTGCCTCGTCGGATCCGGGAGTGGCTCGAAACGGCCCATTTTACGCCGCGGGCCGACGGACGGCGGAGCGGCATTTCTCGCCGCCTCTTGGATCCGACCGGGTTTCCGCTCATGAGGCGTGTCGAGTGACACCGCGTTCGCCAGCCGTCAACCCTTCACGATCGGGAAGAGCGGAGGTCTGCCCCGGGTCGCCGTTGCGGACAAGGTGTCCCAGCAAGGGTTGGTTTCCCGTCGGTACGAGTCGTCACGTTCTCGTTCCAACCTATACTCTTCAGTACAGCCGTGGCGCCCTTCTGTCGCTGATGCGGCGTGATCCCCGATCGATCAGCTGTACTTGTTCCCTGTCGGGGCCTCTCGTACGTTGTCGGGACGAGCTTCAGCGCAGCCTGATGGCACAGTACCGACCCAGTACCTGATTGTCCGGATCGTTGCCGGGGCCGCCGTTCATCGAAGCCTCCCTGCGCCCCGACCCGATCGCCATCTCACCAGATCGGAAAGGAGTCAGCCGATGGCGCAATTTCCAGCTCCCAAGGAGGGGATCGTGATCACTCATTTCATCGTGTCGAGGGACGTGGAGCGCTCCAGGCGCTTTTATATCGAGGTGCTCGGCGGCGAGTCCGTCCTCGAAGGTGAACCATCGATTGTCGCGCTCGCAAATGGCTGGATCACCATAAGCGTCGGCGGTGGCCCGACGCCGGACAAGCCGACAATCACGCTGGAGCCACCCTCGGATCCCCATCGAGTCTCGGGCTTTCTGAACATCCGTGTCGCCGATATCGGCGCCGTCTATGAGCGGTGGCGCGCCCGTGGAGCGGAGTTTGTGACGCCGCCGATCGACCGCGGGGCCGAGATCCGCTGTTACATGCGAGACCCCGATGGCCACCTGATCGAGGTCGGCCAGCTGGTGGGACGGCCCGATCGGTGATCCCGGCAGAGGAGCCGTCGACCGCCACGGTCGCTCTCTGAATTCTCGTGTCGGGACGGCAGAG
>JBPYEE010000250.1:0-3151 GCA_051985095.1 Vicinamibacterales bacterium
AATCACTCGATTCTGCGCAGGCATTGCGCGATTTCTGGAGAGTCGCGCGTCGCTCAGTTTTCGAAACGACCCCGCAGTTCTGGCTTGGTCTGCAGGCCTTTGTCCGAAAAGACGAATGGCTGAGGAAAGTTCTGGAAAGGCGATCAGCGAGTGCTATCGCGCAAGCGCGCGCTGGAGGCATCCGCACAAAACACGAGGACGCGTCCGGCTCGCCACAGTCGACGGTCAGAGGCTACGACGTGTTACCGACGGGTGAGCTGCAGCTGATTGGTGCTCGCCACCAGCACCATCTGGGGGCGACTTTTTATCGTTCGAGCGAATCGAATAATTGGCAAGCTTGAAGGGCCTGTCACAGTCGACGCCCGCTTCAACCACTTACTCCTTCTATCGAAATGAATTGATCGTTCTCGATCGATTTTCGTCGTCAACATAATTCAAAAGACAGGGAAAGAGTGGACGCACCCGTCGCCAGATCGCGTCTCGATCATTTCTCGCGCAAACCGCGTCGGGCTTTTGTCCATCGTTCTACGTCGAGTCGCGCTCCAGCCGGCGCCGGCGGGGGTACTCGGTGAGCGAACCATCCACCGATTCCCGAATGCTCTCCTGGACCGTCGTCGTCCCGGTTTTGGCCGTCGTTGTGCTGGCGCTGGGGTGGGGTCGGGCGCTTCCGCTGCCGATCCTCGGCGTCATCTCGGTCCTGCTGGCGGGTGCGGTGCTCGCTTCGGTCCACCACGCAGAGGTCGTCGCGCACCGAATCGGCGAACCGTTCGGTTCGCTGGTTCTGGCCGTCGCGGTGACCGTGATCGAAGTGGCACTTATCGTCACACTGATGCTCG
Organism: Vicinamibacterales bacterium; assembly: GCA_051985095.1. Classification (GTDB taxonomy): domain Bacteria; phylum Acidobacteriota; class Vicinamibacteria; order Vicinamibacterales; family CAVVIG01; genus Gp6-AA45. The sequence goes on from JBPYEE010000250.1 coordinate 837, forward strand.
CCTCCGCGCGCGGAGCCGAAACCCTCGCCAGAGATACTGTCTTTGCGGCGGTCATCCTGACATGCAACGGCATCGTCGGTCTGTCGATCCTCGCGGGGATGCGACAGGGACCGGTCGTCTCGTTCAACGCCGAAGGCTCCGGCGCGGCCCTTGCCACCGTCGCCACCTTGTCGACACTCGCCTTGGTTTTGCCGACGTTCACGACCAGCCGGCCCGGTCCAGTGTTCTCGCCCGCGCAGCTCGCGTTCGCCGCCATCACCGCCGTCGCGCTCTACGGCCTGTTCGTGTCGCTTCAAACGGGGCGACATCGCGACTACTTTCTACCAGTAAGGGCGGACGGCATCATCATCGATAGCGACCAGGGTGCGATTCCACCCTCGACGCGCGCGGCGCTGCGAAGCCTGGTGCTGCTACTGGTCGCGCTGGTCAGCGTCGTTGGAGATGCGAAGCTGGTATCCCCCACCATCGAGCGAGGCGTGATGGGTCTTGGATTGCCCGTCTCGGCCGTCGGTGTGATCATCGCCATGTTGATACTCTTGCCAGAATCGCTCGCGGCGGCCCGCGCGGCGCGCCGCGGACGAATGCAGATCAGCCTCAATCTGGCGTTCGGGTCGGCCATGGCCAGCATCGGATTGACCATCCCGACCATCGCGGTCGTCTCAATCTGGCTGCCGGTGCCGCTCCATCTGGGGCTCGGCGCGACTCACATTGTGCTGTTGGCCTTGACGTGCCTCGTCACGGTGCTCACAGTGGTCCCGGGCCGGGCCACCCTGCTGCAGGCGGGTGTTCACCTCGCGTTGCTCGCCGCCTTCCTGTTCCTCGCGATCAGTCCATGACACGCGATGGACTGCCGGTGCGGGAGGCACCGGCGGTCATCTTGGCGCGGGGCTCAGCGGGCAGCTGGTCATGAAGTGATTACACCTGCGTGAGCGTCAGTGGCTTCGGTTGGTTTCCGTCGAGGTCAGAGAAGCCGTACGCCTGGGCGACGGAGGCCGCGACGAGCACGGTCCCGGTCTTCGCCATGATGTGAGGGTCGGTGGCAAGGGCGGCGACGGCACGCCCGATAAATCGCGGCGACTCCGAGTTGCGGAGGTCGAGAAAGGCGGCAGCCTCCATCACCTTTTCCGTGCGGACCAGACCCGGATACAACGACACGACCGCGACCTGGTAGTCGCGGAGTTCGTGCGCCATGTCCGCCGTCAGTTTGTCGGTTGCCGCCTTCGAGACGCCATACGGCACGTTCGCAATGTGCTTCTGTGCCGCCCAAAACGAGATGTTTACGATGAGGCCGCGGCGTTGCGTGACCATCTGCCTCGCGGCGAATGAGGATGCGACGTAGTGGGCGCGGACGCCCGCGGCAAACATCGCGTCCCAGCGCCACGGCGGTTGTAGCCAGAACGGCTTCCCCCAGGTGAACTCTCCGTTCTCGACCATCCGCTCGTAGCCGCCCCACACGTTGTTCACGAGCACGTCGAGGCGACCCTGGTCGGCGCCGATGCGGTCGAACACGGATGCAACCTGGCCGTCGTCGAGGTGGTCGCAACGGACGGGGATGCAGGGTGCCTCGAACTGCTGTTGATCGACGCTCCGGCCGGTCACAAACACCGTTGCGCCAGCTGTCGCCAACTCTTCGGCGACACCTTTCCCGACGCCACGGCTGCCGCCGGTGACGAGCGCAACCTGGCCGGCAAGCGGGCGACTCGCGGAGCTACACATCGTTCACCTCTCTCGACGCAGCCCTTCTCGCTCCCGCCGCCATCGGTTCGCGGTACGCCAATCCGCGAGGGCGATCGCGATGAGGCCAATCAGCGCGATGCTGCCGAGGACGCGAACGCGTGCCCAACCCGGCAGGAGGAACTCGAGGGCAACCATCAGCAAGACCAGCGCGAACATGTGCCGGCCGGCAAATGCGTTGGCGCCATACCACACGATCTATTGGAGCGGTGGCAGGAACTCGCAAGCCGTAGAGGCGGTTCGGCGGAATCCACCGCAGCATCAGCGGAATGGCCAACGCGACCAGAACAGGTCCGACCGCTTCCATGGGCAGATGACCCGACGGGGATCAGCATGGCCCTCGATGAAACACTTTGCCTGCGCCGTCGACAATCTTCGATCTGACATGCCGCTTGGGTCCGCGGATCGCCGGCGACATACCGTCCGCGTCGGGCTGAACGATCGACGCTGTTCCGACTTCGTCGACGATAGCTGCGGCCATCGCTGCGTCTCCGCCGCCGATCGACACGCGGACATCGCGATCAGGCCCGAGCTGTGTCCACCGGGGACTCTCCCACCCGCGAGATAGCAAAGACGCGGCC
>JBPYEE010000251.1:0-12673 GCA_051985095.1 Vicinamibacterales bacterium
CGCCGCGTCTCATCGTGCGCGAGTCAACCGGAATCGGGCGGTGAGAGCCGCGGCGATCGCGATCACGACGGCGGCGTGGGCTGCACTCCTGACGACCGCCGCCGCAACGCCCGACCTCGCCGCGCTCGAACAGACGAGAGTCCTGACCGCGGCGAACGAATTCCTGTCGCACCCCCCGCAAACGATCACGGCCGTTCGCGCGCCGCGGAGCGCCGGCGGTCCGCACGACTTCTTCTCGGACGGGGACTACTGGTGGCCGGACCCTCAGAATCCATCCGGTCCCTATGTCCGGCGTGACGGCGAGTCGAACCCGGCGAATTTCGTCGAACATCGCCGGGCGCTGATTCGATTCAGCCTCGAGGTGCCCGCGCTCGTGGCGGCGTGGCGATTGACCAGGGACCCGCGCTACGCCGAGCACGCGCGGCGACATCTTCGGGCGTGGTTCGCGGACGCGGACACGCGTATGAATCCGGCGCTCGACTACGCGCAGGCGATCCAGGGCATCACGACGGGTCGCGGCACCGGCATCATCGACACGATCCATCTCGTCGAGGTTGCGCGCGCAATCGAGGTGCTGCGACGCGGTCACGCACTTCCCGATGCGGAGTGGGCGCCCGTTCGCGGGTGGTTCGCCGAATACACGCGATGGCTGACGACGTCGAAGAACGGGATCGAAGAACGAGAGGCCAGAAACAATCACGGGACGTGCTGGGTCATGCAGGTGGCTGCGTTCGCCTCCCTTACCGGCGACAGCGCCCGGCTCGACTTCTGCCGGACGCGATTCAAAACAGTCCTCGTGCCGGTGCAGATGGCACCCGACGGGAGCTTTCCGCTGGAGCTCGATCGCACGAAACCGTATGGATATTCGCTGTTCAACCTCGACGCCATGGCGACGATCGGGCAGATCCTGGGGCATGATCTGTGGACCTTTGAGTTGCCGGACGGACGTGGGATGCGCCGCGCGCTCGCGTTCATGGCGCCGTACATCGCCGACAAGTCGAAATGGCCGGGCGGCAGGGACGTCGAGTATTTCGATGAGTGGCCGATGCGACATCCGAGCCTGTTGTTTGGCGGCCTCGCATTGGCGAAACCCGAGTACGTCGAGGTATGGAAAACGCTCAGATCTGATTCCGGGATCGAGGAAGTGATCCGGAACTTCTTCATCAGGCAGCCGCTGCTGTGGGTGGATTGATGGAGCATCGGTGCGGACGGCAGCCGGTCACACGCTCGCTCGGCATCAATACCAATTTGATCTGGAGCGTCGCGCTCGCCGCGGGGGGCGCCGCGACGATTCTGCTCGCTCGGGAACGCGCGCACCGAACGGCCACCCGGCCATCCCCCGAGGCCACCTCCCGGTGATTTCTCGTCGAACCTTCCTGGAGTTGATGCCGTGGGCGGCGACGGTTGGATCGGCGCATGCGGCTGACCACGTCCGCGCAGCCGTCGCTTCGGTGCCCACGCCCGAACGCGGGCTCGAGGTGGACATCACGCGGAAGGGCGCGCTCGTGCATCCCCGCGTCAGGAATCGCGGCCGGGCGCCGGTTCCCGTTAACGACGTCGTCGTGTTCGAAGAATCGTTGCCGATGCCTCCGGAGACCGCGCTGTACGGCGAGGGCTTTCAGATGCTGACGCAGACGGCCGGCACGCTCGGCACGCCGTCGGACTTGAGTCAGTACACCGATGCCGGGCACTACCGAATCCCGACCGGCGGCGACGCGCGCGCGTACTACGGCCTGCTGACCCTGGCGCCGCCCTCCGGCGACGTGCATGTGTTTGCGTTCACCTCTTGCGAGAGGTTCAGCGGCAGGTTCGAAATCGCTGGATCCGCCGTTCGCGCGATCATCGACGGCGAAGGTCTGATGCTGGCGCCCGGTGCCTCATGGCCGCTCGAAGAGTTGTTCGTGGCGCGAGGCGCCGATCGATCGGCATTGCTGGCAAAGGTCGCGGACCGCCTCGCCAGCCATCATCCAGCTGCACATCGACAGCGGGGCGAGCCGGGTCGCGGCGCGGCGCCGACGCCCACGGGCGTTTCGGCGCCACCGACCGGATGGTGTTCCTGGTACTGCTTTGGTCCAACCGCGACGTCTCAGCAAATCCTCGACAATCTGGACGTCATCGCTCGATCGATGCCGGCGCTCAGGTACGTGCAGATCGATGACGGCTATCAGCGAGCCATGGGTGACTGGCTCGAGACGGGCGAGGCGTTCGGCGGCAGCGTGCGAACCGTCCTCCGCGAGATCAAGCAGCGCGGGTTCGAGCCGGCGATCTGGGTCGCCCCGTTTATCGCCGAAGCCCAATCAACCGTCTTTCAGGAGCACCCGGACTGGTTCATCAAGGATGCAGACGGCGAAGCGCTGCGATCGGATCGGGTGACATTCGGCGGATGGCGGCACGGTCCCTGGTATGCCGTTGACGGGACGCATCCAGGCGCGCAGGCGCATCTGGAGCGGGTCTTCCGCACGATGCGCCAGGAATGGGGATGCAGCTATTTCAAGCTGGATGCGACGTTCTGGGGCGCGATGCACGGCGGGCATTTCCACGACGCGGGTGCGACGCGAATCGAGGCGTATCGCCGCGGGATGCAGGCAGTGCGGCGCGGTGCGGGCGACGCGTTCCTCCTGGGATGCAACCATCCGATCTGGCCCTCGGCCGGCGTCATCGACGGATCCCGCAGCTCAAATGACATCAGGCGCACATGGGACCGGATCGCGTCGACCGCACAGCAGAATCTCCATCGCAACTGGCAGAACGGCCGATTGTGGTGGAACGATCCGGATGCCGTAGTGCTTGCGGGCGATCTCACTGAAGCTGAGTGTCAGTTTCATGCCACGGCGATTTACGCAACGGGCGGCATGGTCCTGTCGGGCGACGACCTGACGATGATCCCGTCCAACCGCGCGGCCATGTTGCGAAAGCTCCTGCCGCCGACAGGCGTCGCCGCCACGTTTACCGACGCCGCCCTTCGCGTGGGTTACATCGAACTGCCGTCCGCCACGATGATCTGTCTGTTCAACTGGGACGACCTTCCCGGTCAGACCGAAGTAAGGCTCGGGTCGGCAGCCAGGGCCGTCACCGATTTCTGGACCGAAGACGTCATTCCACGCGACGGCGACCGGCTTACGCTCACATTGCCACCGCGGTCGGCGCGTTTGATTAGGGTGTCCAGGTGACCGCGCCGGCCTCGCGGGACGTGCCGGTGCCCTCCGCCCCATCCCGCACGCGCGACCTGCAGGTGACCGCCACCGCCTTCGCTGCGCTCTTCTCCGTCGTCGGGCTCGCGCTCTATGGCTTGCCGCTCTACTACGACTTGATGGTCCGCGAATTCGGCTGGTCGCGAACCATGGTCACCTCGGGCAACGGCCTGAGCAAGCTGGTCGTCGGCCCGGTGTTTGGCTTTGGAGCGGGATGGATCGTCGATCGGTTCGGTCCCAGACGCCTGATGTTGGCGGGCATCCTGATGGCCGGGGGCGCTCTCGTCGGGCTCGGCGCCGTGTCCGCCGCCTGGTCGTTCTACTTCTTCTACTTCTTCAACGCCCTCGGATACGTGTGCGGCGGACCGTTGCCGAACCAGGTCCTGTTGTCGCGCTGGTTCGAGAGGGCGCGTGGCAAGGCGATGGGCATCGCGTACCTCGGCATCGGTGTTGGCGGCGCGATTGTCCCGCTGCTCTCCGCGTGGCTAACGAGCCACTTCGGGTGGCGTGTGTCGCTTCAACTCGTCGGCGTGCTCATCGTCCTGATCGCGTTCCCGCTCGCGTTTGTGGTGCCGGAACGTCGGGATTTCGGCGACGCCCGACAGCCGCCGCGGAAGCCGGCCGATCGGTCGGCCGGCGCGCTTCTGGCCTCGCCGGCGTTCTACCTCCTGGCCGTCGGCAGCATGTGTTCGATTGCCGCTGTCGGCGGCACGAATCAGCATCTCAAACTGTTTCTCAGCCTCGACCGCGGCTACACGCAACGCGGCGCGGCACAGATCATTTCTCTCGTCCTTGGAATCAGCATCGTGGGACGCCTGTTGATGGGCTGGCTGGCCGACCACGTGCCGGTGAAACAGGTGATGTTGCTGATTTACGCGCTGGTCGCCGGATCCGTGCCGCTGTTGTTGACCAGTGCCTCGCGGCTTGCGATGTATGCGTTCGCCGTCGTGTTCGGCCTCGGGCTTGGCGGCGAATACATGATCATCCCGCTCATGGCCGGCGAGCTGTTCGGCCTCCGCGTGCTCGGCCGCGTGATGGGCATCGTCCTGACGGCCGACGGCGTTGCCGAAGCGACGGCGCCGATGCTGGTCGGCTACCTGCGCGACCAGACCGGGTCGTATACAACCGGCTTCATCACGCTCGTGGCAACGGCGCTGGCCGGCGCGGTCGCGATCTCGATGCTGCCACGGAGGACCGTCCTTTTATGCGAATCGTCGACGGCAAGGTCATCGTCTGCAGTCCCGGAAGAAATTTCGTCACGCTGAAACTCGTCACCGAGGACGGCGTCCATGGACTTGGCGATGCGACGCTCAACGGACGAGAGCTGGCGGTCGCCAGCTATCTCTCCGATCACGTCATCCCGCTGCTCATTGGCCGCGACGCGCGTCGAATCGAAGACATCTGGCAGTACCTGTACAAAGGCGCGTACTGGCGGCGCGGTCCGGTGACGATGAGCGCGATTGCGGCGGTAGATACCGCGCTGTGGGACATCCGCGGCAAAACGTTGAACGCGCCGGTGTACCAATTGCTCGGTGGCGCCTCGCGCGAGTCAGTCATGGTGTACGGACACGCGAACGGATCGACCGAAGAGGAGACCATCGAGGCGGTCGCCAAGTACGTCACGATGGGGTACCGGGCCGTGCGGGCGCAGTGCGCGATTCCGGGCGTGCCGCATGCGTACGGTGTCGGTCGCGGAACGATGTACTACGAGCCGGCAGAGAAGGGCCGGCCGCTCGAAAGCGTCTGGAACACCGAACGGTATCTGGACTTCGTGCCGGGGCTGTTTGCGCGGCTCCGAAAGGAGCTCGGGTTCGATGTTCATCTGCTGCACGACGTCCACCATCGACTGAGCCCGATCGAGGCCGCGAGACTTGGCAAGAGCCTCGAACCGTCCCGGCTCTTCTGGATCGAAGATCCGGTTCCAGCCGAGAATCAAACGGCTTTTCGCGTCATCCGGCAGCACACGACCACGCCGATTGCCGTCGGCGAGGTCTTCAATACAATCTACGACTGCGCACAGCTGATCGAAGAAGGGCTCATCGATTACATCCGCACGACCGTCGTGCATGCGGGCGGCATCAGTCACATTCGAAAAATCGCTGCGCTCGCTGAGCTGCATCACGTTCGAACGGGATCGCACGGCGCCACCGATCTGAGCCCGGTGGCGATGGCCGGCGCGCTCAACTTCGATCTCCACGTGCACAATTTCGGTATCCAGGAATACATGCGCCACACCGAGGACACCGACCGCGTGTTTCCGCACGCCTACCGGTTCGATCAGGGCGCGATGCATCCCGGCGACGTCCCCGGGCTCGGAGTCGACATCGACGAGCCACTGGCAGCCACGTTTCCGTACGATCCTGCGTACTTGCCCGTGAACCGATTGCTGGATGGGACGGTGCACTCATGGTGACCAGACGAGACTTGCTGAAGACCTCGGCGATGGCCGTGTCGCTGGCGGCCTCGACCATTCGCTGGCCGGTCGAGGCGGCGGCGTCGATGCACTACGGCTACGCGGCCATGACCTGGGGCAACGATTACATGACCGCGATTGACGAGATCGCCGCCGTCGGGTTTGCGGGAATTCAGCTGCGGACCGGAGACGGCCTGCTCGATCGCTTCGGTGAGAAGCCTGAAGCCTTGCGCGAGCTCCTGGCGCAGAAGCACCTCGCATTTCCAGTTTTCTCGAGCGGGAACCTGTCCATCGATGAGGCGCGCGAGCGGGAAATGATTGATCTTCACACGGCGCACGCGCGCTTTCTGCGCGCGGCGGGCGGGCTCTACCTGCAGGTCATCGACGAACGGCCCAAGGGCCGTACAGTCGTCGCCGCCGACTATCAACGGCTGGGCAGGTTGCTCACGACGCTCAGTCGTCATGTGCGCGACGCCGGCGTGACGCTCGTCTATCACCATCACATGAACAGCACGGGTGAAAAGCCGCATGAAATCGACGCGGTGCTCGCGGCTGCGGACCCGCGGGCGGTCCGTTTGCTGTTCGACACCGCCCACTATGCGCAGGCTGGAGGCGATCCCGTTGCGGGGATCCGCCAGTACCGCGAGTGGATCGAGGTGCTGCATCTCAAGGACGTGAGGGCGACCGATGGTGGCGGATCGGCCGGGTATCAGTTCGTGGAGCTGGGCCGCGGGCGCGTTGATGTCAAAGCGGTGTTCGCCGCTCTCAATCAAATCAACTTCAAGGGCTGGGGGGTCGTCGAACTGGATCGCGTGCCGGATCCAGGACGGAGCCCGAGAGAGAGCGCCGAAATCAACCGGCGCTATCTCTCGGACGTGCTCCACGTTATGTGAACGACCTTGGAATCTCGAAACCCTTCCGGTAGGAGTCGCGCGTCAGCAACCGGTCCGCCTCCGCGTCGTTGACGAACCGTTCTTTGGCGCCATCGAACACCAGGGCGCGGCCGACGCGATAGGAAATGTTCGCGAGGTGTGGCAGCGTCGAAGAGAGGTGCCCTTCGGTGATGTCGCACGCCAGCAGCTTGGCATTGTCGGCGCGAATCGCGTCGATGAAGTTCTGATAATGCGGATACTCGATCGTCGTCAGACCTGTCGCCTCGACCTGCTGATCGCCGGGTAGTTCAGCGCCCGGGCCCTTTTCGTTGCTCGGCCCGAGATACGACTGCCATTTCTTGCCGGCTTCTTCAATCCACAGCCAGCCCTTGGTGCCGTAGAAGAGGTTGCCAATCCGGACGCCGGCCTCGTCGTTGGTGAACCCGCCGCGTGTGGCGAACTCCAGGACAGCGCCATCGGCATACTCGTACAGCGTCGTTTGTTCGTTTGGCGTCTCCTGCGATGACTGTTCGCCGACGTAGCCGCCGACCGATCGAATTTTCACCGGGTGTTCCTGTTTCTGAAGGCCCCATCGCGCGATGTCGAACTGGTGCGGACCCTGATTCCCGGTGTCGCCGTTGCCGTAATCCCAGTGCCAATGCCAGTTGTAGTGAAAGCGATTTCGGTTGAACGGTCGCTTCGGCGCCGGTCCGAGCCACAGGTCGTAATCGACTTTCGACAGGTACTGCTCGTCGTAGGTCGGTTCGTATGAGGTCGACAACGCATTCAGCTTGTAGGTCTCGCCCGACTGCAACGGACCGTCGGGATATTTCCCAATCGACGGTCGCGGCTTGAAGCACAGTCCGCGCGCCACGTTCACCCTGCCCAGTCCACCGTCGTGAATGAACTTGATGGCTTCGATCACGGCGGGACGGCTCCGGTTCATCGTCCCCACCTGGACGATCCGGTCGTACCGCGCCGCGGCGTCGACCATTCGACGGCCTTCCCAGACGGTGTGGGCTGCTGGCTTCTCGACGTAAACGTGCTTGCCGGCCTGCAGCCCCCAAATCGTGGCGAGTGCGTGCCAGTGGTTCGGCGCTGCGATCACGACGGCGTCGATGTCCTTGTCGTCGAGCACGCGGCGGAGATCCTGGACGAACCCGGGCTTGAAGGTCGGCACATCTGCCAGCCGCGGATCGTGGATCCGTTCGTCGGCGAGGTTGGCGTCGATGTCACACAGCGTCTTGTGCTCGACGTTCTTCAGCCGCGCGAACCCGCGTTTGAGTGCATTGCCCTGGCCGCGAATCCCGATGCTGGCCAGCACGACGCGGTCGTTGGCGCCGATGACACGGCGCCCGATGGCCGGCGCCCGGTTGGCATCCGATCCGAACACGTGCGCCCCGCCGACCGCGATGCCGGCCGCCGCAGCGCCGACGCGCGTCGTGAACTGCCGGCGTGTGATTCCGTCCTGGTCCGGCTTTTCATCGCCCACGGAAGCCTCCTTCAAAGCGCTCGACGCACCAGCGCGATCGCGCGCGGCGCGTCGGCCTGCAGATCCTGTGTCGTTGCCTCGATGCTGATCCGCCCTTTGTATCCGATGGCGCGAAGATCGGCAAAAAACGGCTCGTAGGCAAATTCCCCGTCGGAAATCGGAAAAACGCGCCCGTTCGGGTTTGCCAGATGGAGGTGGCGCAGGTGTTCCCGCGCTCGCAGGACGATGCCCGGATCTTCGTGCTCGCTGGCCAGATGATAGAAATCGATCATCAGCTGAAACCCTGGATCGTTGACGGTTTCGACGAGCGCCAGGCCTTCCGTCGCAGAGTTAATGCTATTCGTTTCCGCCGTACGCAGCGGCTCGACGACGATTGTAATGTCATGCGGCCGCGCCAGGGCGGCCGCACGTCGGCCGAAGTCAACGAGCTGACGGCCCGCCTCGTCCCGCGAAAACCCGTCCGGAATGCGCCGGGCGCCGCCACTTCCGAAGACGACGAGGTGGACGCCCAGACGCGCGAGCCGATCGAAGGCCTTCGTGACATAAGCCGTCTGCTGGTCGCGATCGATGGCCGGACCGGTTACTTTGAGGGTCGCAGGAAGGAACAAGTTCGACGTTGGGGTGGCCAGTCCGATGGCTGTGGCGGATTCGGCCGCCTTCTCAAAGTCTGCGTCGGACAACCCAGCGACTTCCGTCGCGCTGACCTCGACGTAATCGAATCCGGCGGCTTTCGCGGTGGCAAGATTCTTCAACGACGTGCAGTAGCCAACGGCGACTGCGCGGCTCTGTATCGCGATGTGTCTCGCCGCCGCGAGGCGGCGTCCTTCGAGCGCACGCGGCGTGAGCGAGAGGAGCATGGACGCTGCCGCAGCGACGCGGAGGAGGCGGTAGCACCGACGCGGGAGGCCACTCATCGATCCAGACCAGCCGGTTCCAACGTCGGCGCGAGCGCATGCACAATCAGCAGCGTCACAAGGTACGTGGTTCCGGCGATGATGAAGACCGGAAGATAACTGCCGGTCGTTTGCAGGATCGAACCTGTGATCTTGGCAATCAGCATGCCTCCGACGGCGCCCGCCATGCCGGCGAAACCGATCACCGATCCGACCGCCTGACGAGGAAACATGTCGGACGCGAGGGTGTAGACGTTCGCCGACCAGCCTTGATGGGCCGCAGCGGCGATGCTGATCAGCGCAACCGCCGCCCACAGGCTCTCGACGCGTGATGCGGCGACGATCGGGATCACCGCGCTTGCACAGGCGAGCATGGCGGTCTTGCGCGACGCGTTGACGCTCCATCCCCGTTCAATCAGCCACGATGACAGCCAGCCGCCGGCAACGCTGCCGATGTCCGAGACCACGTACACCGTGACGACCGGCGGACCGAGGTCGAGCAGCGACAGACCAAACTTGCGGCTGAAGAAGTCGGGAATCCAGAACAAGTAGACCCACCAGATCGGATCGGTCATGAATTTTGCCGTTGCGACGGCCCACGTCTGTCGGTGCGGCAACAGCGTCTTCCAGCGAACGCGAGCGGGCGGGTCCGGAGGATCGGATTCGATGTAGGCGAGCTCCGCCGGGCCCAGCCGTGGATGGTCGGCGGGGCGTTCGTACATCGACCACCAGAGCCCGAGCCATCCGAATCCCACCACGCCGGTCGCGAGGAATGCCCACTGCCATCCAAACCGGATGGTCACGAACGGCACGATCAAAGGCGTGAGGATGGCGCCGATGTTGGTGCCGGCATTGAACAGGCCCGTCGCAAAGGCCCGTTCCGAGCGCGGAAACCATTCGGCGACCGTTTTGATGGCGGCCGGGAAGTTCCCCGATTCGCCGAGACCGAGCGCGAAGCGCGCGCTGATGAAGCCGGCCACCGAGGCGGAATAGTGCAGGCCCACCACGCCGAGTGCGGCCGCCGCCGCCGGCCCGAAGAGGGTCGCGCCGGCATGCGCCGCAGCCGCCAGCGACCAGATCGTCAGGGCAAGTGAAAAACCAACTTTCGTCCCGACGCGATCGATGAGGCGGCCGGCGAACAGAAATCCGATGGCGTAGGCGAGCTGAAATGAAAAGACGATATCGCTGTAGTCGATCTCGCTCCAGCCAAACTGCCCCTGCAGCGTCGATTTGAGGATTCCGATCACCTGGCGATCGACGTAGTTGATCGTCGCGGCGAGGAACAACAGACCGCAGATCAGCCAGCGGACCCTCCCGACGCGTGCGATCGTCTGTGTGTACATCGAATCAGTCCGCAGGGGTCGAAGTCGCGCGTTCGGACGCGAGGTCCGCTGCGCCTACTTCCAGCACCGGGCGCGCCTCGTACATCCCGGCCCGCGAGGTGCGGACGCGTGCCGGGAGCGGACGACGCCCATCGCCGCCAGCGCGTGAAGCCCGCGCGGACCTTCAGCCGGCTGACGCCGATGCGCGAAAAGATCGCGCTCGGCGGGAAGTCGACCGACAGGGCGCACCGCGCCGCGCGCGATCAGCCATCCGACGTGAGTGACAACCTGCGCAACGCTGCTATCAGTCATCGACGACCGAGTTGTATGACCACTCAGAATCGTTGTCAAGGGAACATCTGACCACTTCGTCCGTGCTCGCCGATGAAGAAGAGTTCAGTGCGGGCGGCTGTCATCCAGGCCGTGGGATCGAGAGGACCCCGGCCGGGCCAGATCCACCAGTGCGTTTCGTCCGCCTGCGTCCAGGGTGCCGTACGCCGTAAGTGCGAACGACGACCGCGATGCGTCCGCTCACGGAGAACGAAATCGCCATGCCCGAGATTACAATCGGACTTTCTTCCTCGCGACATCGCGGGTGATCGGACTGCTCTGACACGAATCGGCCTCATCGGCAGCGGCAACATCAGCACGACCCATGCGCGCGCGATCGCCGACATCGCAGACGCTCGTGTTGTTGCCGTGTACGGACCGACCATTCACCGTGCGCAAATCCTGGCGGCAGCGAGCGGAGCGCCCGCGTACGACCAGCTGGATGCATTTTTCGACAGCCAGCCGATCGATATGGTGGCCATCGGCACCCCGTCTGGCCTGCACGGCGCGCATGGTGCCGCGGCCGCGCGTCGGGGGATCCACGTGCTCGTCGAGAAACCGCTCGAGATCACCCTGGCGCGCGCCGACGCGCTGATTGGAGTCGCCGATCGCACCGGCGTCACGCTTGGCGTCATTTTCCAGGATCGGGTCAAACCGGAGATTCGAGATCTCAAGGCCCGCCTCGACGCCGGCGAAGTCGGTGCGCTCCGGCTTGTCCGGGCGCAGGTGCCGTGGTGGCGGCCCCCGGCCTACTATCGTGATTCCCGCTGGCGTGGAACATGGGCCCTCGACGGCGGGGGTGCGCTGATGAATCAAGCGATTCACACGGTCGATCTGGTGGTGTGGCTGTGCGGACCGGTCGCACGTGTCTACGGAAAGACCGCGACGCAATGTCACGACATCGAAGTCGAGGACACGGCCGTCGCGGTACTCGAATTCGCCAGCGGCGCGCTCGGCACCCTCGAGGCGACGACCTGCGCGTTTCCCGGCCGGCCCCGGCGCATCGAGATCAGTGGGCCGCTTGGGACGCTGGTCCTCGAGGGCGACCGCCTCGAGCGCGGCGGGCAGGGACAGGCGCCGGCGCCGCAGAACGCCTCATCGCCGGTCGTTGCCGACGTGTCGGCGCATCGGGACGTGTTTCTGGACTTCATGCACGCGATGCGCACCGGATCGCCGCCGTGCTGCGTTGGGCGTGACGCCCGCCGCAGCGTGGCCGTTATCGAAGCCATCTACGAGTCGTCGCGCCGCGGCGCGCCCATCGACCTGGCAACATCCCCGGAACTATCATGCTGAGTCAGCGATGAGCATGGTTGGCGACCGGCGCGCTCGCGGGCGCGCATCGGTAGCGGGCGATCTCCAACGGCTTGGGGTCGTCGCCGTCATTCGCGTGGGAAATCCAGAACAGGTGCGCAGCGTGGTGAACGCGCTGGCCGAAGGCGGCGTCCGTGCGCTCGAGCTGACGATGACGGTGCCGCGTGCGGTCGATCTCATTCGCGAGCTCGCGCCCACCATGCCGGCGGGATTTCTGCTTGGCGCCGGCACGGTAACGGATGTCGCGACGGCACGTGCGGTGATCGACGCGGGCGCCTCGTTCGTCGTGGGGCCCGTGCTTCGGCCGGATGTCATCACGGCGTGTCACGAGCGCGATGTCGCAGCCATTCCCGGGTGCCTGTCGCCGACCGAGATTTTTACGGCGCACGAATTGGGCGCCGACATCATCAAAGTGTTTCCAGCCACGGCGCTCGGTCCACAGTTCGTCAGGGATGTCCGTGGTCCGATGCCGCAGGTCAAGCTGATGCCGACCGGTGGAGTCACAGCGGAGAACGCGGGGGAGTGGATCCGCGCCGGCGCCGTCGCGGTCGGACTCGGGTCGGCGGTCGTCGACAGCAGCGCCCTCGAGAGCGGGCGGTTCGACGTCATTACCGCCAATGCGCGGCGCGTGGTCGCCGCCGTCGCCTCCGCTCGCCGATGACCCAGCGGGTCGTCACGTTCGGAGAAATCGAGCTGCGCTCGAGTCCACCAGGATTTGAGCGCTTGTCTCAGCCGCCGCTCCTCGCGGCGACGTTCGGCGGTGGAGAAGCCAACGTCGCGACCAGTCTCGCGCAGTTCGGTCTGCGGAGCACCTGTGTGACGCCGCTTTCTGATCACAGTTCAGCCGTC
>JBPYEE010000252.1:0-6379 GCA_051985095.1 Vicinamibacterales bacterium
TGTAGCGCCCGAACTCGCCTTTGCAGTCGCCGTAGATGATCTTGCCGTCGGGCACGATTCGGATCTGGCCGCTCTCGCATCCGGAGGCCTGAAACCACGTTTGCGTCGGCTCGTCCATCGGCCAGGCAAACGGCGGAAGGCTGGAGACCACGTACGTGCTGTTGTCCTGCTGCGGCGCGACGAGGCGATAGGGAAACTCCTCGTCGGCATCGACCATATAGAGCTCGGCCGTGGGCTGATTCAGCTCGGACGAGAAGCTGCGCCCGCCGTCCTGCGTAATGTTGGCGCCGCCGTCGTTGGTCTCGATGAAGATTTTCGGGTTGTCGGGATTGATCCACATCACATGGTTGTCGCCGTGTTGGGGTTCGAGAGTGGCGAAGGTGCGGCCACCGTCGGTCGAGTGATGGAACCCGAGCTCGGTCACGTAGACTTCGTTCTCATCCTTCGGGCTGGCGAAGACCTTGTTGAAGTAAAAGGGCCGCGCCCGCAGCGCCTGCGAACTGTTGACCAAGGTCCAGGTCGCCCCGCCGTCGTTGGTGCGATAGAGCCCGCCCTTCGCACCCTTTGCTTCCACCTGCGCGTAGACCACCCGCGGGTTCGACTGCGCGATGTCGACCCAGACCTTGCCAATCAGATCGTCGGGCAGCCCGTTCGACAGGTGCACCCAGTGATCGCCGCCATCGGTGGTCTTGTAGACCCCGCCTTCACTGGCGGGTCCGCCGCTGACGATCGTCCACGGTTTGCGCTGCGCCCGCCAGGCGCCCGCATACAACTCGTTCGGGTTCTGCCAGTTGATGGCGATGGAGACGACCCCGGTCTGATCGTTGATCGAGAGGACTTTCTGCCAGCTCCGGCCGCCGTCCTTCGTTCGGTACACGCCCCGGTCCGGACCCCAGCCGAAGGGATTGCCGAGGGCGGCCACGTAGGCGATGTCGGGATTCTTCGGATGGATCTTCAGCTGGCCGATCTGACCGACGTCGCGGAGACCGACGAATTGCCAGGTCCGTCCGGCGTCGGTCGATTTGTAGACGCCGCGGCCGAGGATCACGTTCGATCGAATCGCTTCGCTGCCGGTGCCGACGTAGATGATGTCGGGGTTCGAATCGGACACGTCGATGGCGCCAATGGATCCGGTCGCGATCTGGCCGTCCGACACCGGCACCCAGGTGATGCCGTAGTTGTCGGTCTTCCACACGCCACCGCCCGTCGCGCCCATGTAGAACACATTCGGCTGCGTGCGCACGCCCGCCGCCGCCGTCGATCGTCCGCCGCGATGCGGCCCAATCGACCGCCACCGCAGATCCTGGTAGGCGGTCGGGTTGACGATGCTATTGCCGTTTCCTTGCGCCTGATCGCGCGCCTGGTTCATCGAGACGACACCGGCGATCGCAACAGCAAGCAGGATGGTCTTGCGCATGAAGGAACCCTCTATTGATTCAAATCGGTGCGAGAACGGCCATTGTACGGCGCCAGTGGTCCGCCGACGCCCACGACCTCGAGTGAGATCTTGTCCCCGTCGACGTCGATGATCAGGAAGTGATGCGGGTTGTCGGCGGCCTGGAGTCCCGGCTTCACGAGGTGCTCGACCCGCACCTGATCGGCCGCCGCACCCGTGAGATACGGCTTCAGGTCGGGCTCGCCCGAGTACACGTAACTGGGAGCGCCGCCGCCACCGGTCACCACGTCATCCCGGCGATACGACTTGCCCCCGTCCACGTACCGCTCGACCCAATGATCGAAGAGGTGATCGTGGCCGGCGATTGTCATCCGCACATGATATTGGCGAAACAGCGGCGCATACAGCGTGCGAATCGCGAGCGTGGCCGGCTCGACGAGATCCGCCGGCCTGACGCCGTCGGGCCCGACCGGCGCCACGCCGTTGTGCGGCCCGGAGGAAAACGCCGCGTGGTGAAAGAACGCGAGCACATTGTGGTAGCGCGTGCGATCCAGATGGTCCAGCTGCGACCTGACCCAGGCGAGCTGGATCGGATCCGCCGCGATGTTCGAATCGAACGCGATGAAAAACGAATTCCCGTACCCGAACGCGTAGGTCGGATACCCGCTGAGCCGCCGCGGCGATCCCTCGGGCGGAATGAGTTTGGAGATGGCCGCCAGCGTGTTGTTCAGACCGACCGCCCGGCCCGGATCGCCCGCGGGCATCCCGGTGACATCGTGGTTCCCGACGGCAAAGAAGTACGGCAGACCAGCCGTCTGGGTCAGCCGTTCGACAATCGGCGTATACACGGTGTTCCATCGGTCGGCGTCCTGTCCGCGAAACGTGGCGTCGCCCGAGGACAGGACGAACCGGATCGGAGTGGGAGTCGCCGCCCGCAATTTGATGCGCTGCAGCATCGCGTCGACGACCGCGGCGTGCGCCCCCTGATCCTCCCCCATCGCCTCGAGCGTGCACGAGCACCGATGGTCCCCGTACGCGAGAAACGCAAACTTCGTGATCGAGGCGGTGGCCGCTTCCGGCGGCAGCGGCGTGGCCGGCGGCTCGATCGGCCGGACGATACCGACCTCCGGAAGCGCCGGAGGCTGCGCGGCGACGGCCATCCCGGACGCCGCGACCCACAAAACGAAGAACCGGCGCATCGATACGGATGTTAGCATTTGCACCGTGGCGAGCGCGCAGCGCGTGATCGAAGAGCTGCGCGAGCTGGGCTCGCGCACGTCGACGGCCGACGGGGCGCAACGGCTCGCGTGGGGACCCGTGTGGCGGGACGCACGAGCGTGGTTCCGGCAAAAGGTGACCGCGCTCGGTCTCGGGATCGAGACCGATGCGGCCGGCAACAACTGGGTGACGCGGCCAGGCGCGACCCCGGCCTGCGTGCTGCTCGGCGGGCACCTCGACTCGGTGCCGAACGGCGGCTGGCTCGACGGCTGTCTCGGCGTGCTGGCGTCGCTCGAAGCGCTGCGGATGTACGCGCGCGACACGCCTCCGGTCACGCTGAAGCTCGTCGACTGGGCCGACGAAGAGGGCGCGCGGTTCGGCCGCAGCCTGCTCGGGTCGTCTGCCGCGAGCGGTTCGTTGAAGATCGACGAGATCCGCGAGCTGACGGACCGCCAGGGCACGCGCCTGGTCGACGCGTTGCGCGACAACGGCGTCTCGATTGACACGATGCTCGACGCGCACCGCCAACTGAAATCGATCGACGCGCGTGCCTATCTGGAGCTCCACATTGAGCAGGGGCCGGTGCTCGAGTCGCTGCACAAGCCAACCGGCGTCGTCCTCGGCACCTTCGGCGTCGAGCGGCACCAGCTGCGGTTCACCGGCCAGGCGGCGCATTCGGGGTCGACGCCGATTCCGATGCGGCGCGACGCGTTTCTCGCGGCGGCGCAGGCGGCGCTCGCGTTTCGCGAGATTGCACGGCGTCATTCCAGGCCGGGCGCCGGCGTGGTCTGCACCGTGGGTGTCGTCAACGTCGAGCCGAAAATCGTGACCGCCATCCCCGGCGTCTGCGAGATTTCGCTCGACCAGCGCGCGCTCGACCCGGAAATCCTCCGAACCATGCTCCGCGAAGCGCGCGAGGCCGCGGATCACGCGGCCCGCGAGAACCAGGTTGCCGTCGAGTGGCGGCAGATCTGGCGCATCGAGCCGCGCCCGTTCGATCCGCTGTTGCTCAAGCTCTGCGAGACGGCCGTGCGCGAGGAAACCGGCGATGCGCCGCGGCTGCCGTCAGGTCCGCTGCACGACGCAGCGGAAATGGTCCCGCTCATGCCGGTCGTCATGATGTTCGCCTCGTCCTCGAACGGGCTCTCGCACTGCAAGGAGGAAGACACCCCGGCGGCGCACCTCGAGAAAACGATCAGCGCCTTCCTGCGGCTCGTGCGGGCGACAGTCGACCACGTCGCAAGCCGCGCGACCGGCTGAACGCCCCGCCGCGGTCACGACCGGCTCGTCGCGCACCGGCGGGTGACCGCCGTCGCCGCCTTGTATAATCCGCCGCATGCGTGGTCTCTGCTGGCTCCTCATCGGGCTCGCCGCGCTCGCGTTCACGATTGGCACCGTGATCGCGTTCAGCCATGCCGTGTTTGTGCTGGAGCCTGTCGGGTACTGGCGGGGCGCAATCGGGTTTCTGTTGTTCGCGATCGCGATTCGCCTGATGGCCGGCGGCCGATCCGGTTGAGCGACGCGGGCGGCGGGGCCCCGCGCCGCCACGCCCCTACGGCCGATCGGTTGCCTTCTTGCCGGGCGTCATGTCCCCCCGGCCCTTCTCGAGGTAGGGGACGCCGTGCTCCATCCAGTCCGGCTTGGGCGCGTCTTTGAAGAAGTAGTCGAAGTACTCGGCCAGGTGCACGGTCCAGTGCTTCTGGTTTTCGCGCTGCCGCAACCCATGTTTCTCGCCGTTGTAGACGAACATGTAGGCTTCCTTGCCGAGGCGGCGCATCGCGGTGAAAAACTGAATCCCCTGCTGCCACGGCACCGCGTCGTCTTCGTCATTGGCCATCGTCAAATACGGCGTGTGGATCTTCTCGATCCAGAAGAGCGGCGAGTTCTCGATGTAGAGGGCCGGGTTCTCCCACGGCGGTACGCCGATGCGGCTCTGGGTCTTCTCGTACTGGAAGGCGCGCGACATCCCGGTGCCCCATCGGATGCCGCCGTATCCGCCGAACATGTCGTCGACGGCCGCACCCGCCTCGACGGCTCGAAAGATGTTGGTCTGGGTAATCATGTAGGCGACCTGATACCCGCCCCAGCTGTGTCCCTGGATCCCGACGCGCTGCGGATCGACAAAGCCCATCGCAAGCACCGTCTGCACGGCCGGCAGCACGCACTTGAGGGCGCTCTGGCCCGGGTATCCGATGTCGTACACGATGTCGGGCTGGAGGATGATGTAGCCGTTGCTCACGTAGCGGGTGACGTTGATGCTGCTGCCGCCCGGTGCCGGCGGGACGTAGCGATGCAGGTTCTGTGACAGCTGCTCGTAGATGTACACCAGCATCGGGTACTTCTTCGCCGGATCGAAATCCTCCGGCTTGGTGAGAATCGCGCGGAGATGTTTGCCGTCGGCGTTGACGTAGTCGACGAGCTCCGACCGGCCCCAGTTGTAGTCCGTTTGCTGCGGATTCGCGTCGGTCACCTGCCGCATGTCCGTGAACGCGCCGCTCGACACCCACACGTTCGGAAACTCGTCGAACCGTGACAGCGTGAAGGCGTAGACGTCGGCGTCGCGCGCTTTGATCGGCACGCTGAACATCTTGTCGAGCATGATCACCTTCACCGGATCGGCGGCGCTGTTGATGGTGACGCGAAACAGCCCGGTCGCCTTCGTCCGGTCATCGGTGGCCGACAGGAGGATGGGCCGCGAGGCGGGCACCATCGGCGGATCGGGCTGCCGCTGCCCTGGTCCGCCCTCTTCGGGCTCCGCCGAGGGCGGCGGCGGCTCGGCGCGGCTGTAGCGGAAGACGATCTGCTGCGTGCGGCCGATCCCATTCGTGATTCTGCGTGCGCCGCTGCCGTCGGCTTTCACGTCCCAGATGTCGTACCGGTCGTAGAGCAACACCGAGCGGTCGCCGTCGGTCCAGCCGGCCGATCCATATGGCGAGGGGTGCTCGGGCCGATCGTCGGTCTCGCTCTGAAACCTGACGCCGAGCGTCGCGGTCAGATTGACCTTGGAGCCATCGCGCGTTCGAATGGCATACCAGTTGTCGTCGTGCTCGTCGAAGTACAGGACAAAGTTGCCGCCCGGCGACATCGCGGCCTGAAAGTGCGCCCGCTCGAGGATTTTCTGGCGCGATCCGTCCGCCTGCGACACCAGGTAATAGTCGTTGTAGGTGCCGTCCCACGAGGTCAGCTGCTGGTACGACACGTTGGAAATCCCCAGCGCGCGCGCGCCGCTGTCGGTCGGACGCACCTCGGGCATGTCAGCTGCGGCAAGCTGCGCGAACGTCTTGTCGGCCAGCTGGACAACGGCGCGGAAACTGCGCTTCTTCTCCTCCTCGGCGCGCACCTTCTGCATCGGCTGCAGCTCGGCATCTTTGTAATTCCAGATGTCCACCTGAATCGCGTCGGGATTCGCGCCGACGTCGGCGCGCGGCCGCACCGTGCCGAACAGCAATCGCGAGCCGTCTTTCGAGAATTCCACGCGTCCGTACTCGCTGACCGTCAGCGAGGGCCCGACCGGGACCGGCAGTTCCGCCGCGGCGTTTGCCGTCGTCGTCCAGTGATAGAGCTTGTAGATCGGCGCGGACGCCTTGAAGTCGTCGCGATCACTGATGAAGGCGGCCTGCTTGCCGTCGGTGTCGAACACGAACGATTTGTAGTGGCCTTCGCCGGTCAGCAGCGTCTTCCGCACGCCGTTGCCGAGGCCGCGCGCGAACGCGCCGTCTTTGAGCGGGGTCCTCGACGCGACGCCGTAGGCGAGCCAGGCGCCGC
>JBPYEE010000253.1:0-4620 GCA_051985095.1 Vicinamibacterales bacterium
CGGCTGTGGACCGCCGCGAC
Organism: Vicinamibacterales bacterium; assembly: GCA_051985095.1. GTDB lineage: Bacteria > Acidobacteriota > Vicinamibacteria > Vicinamibacterales > CAVVIG01 > Gp6-AA45. The sequence continues at coordinate 21 of JBPYEE010000253.1, forward strand.
GGTCGGCGCGGCGCTCGGGTGGGCGGCCAAGCTCATGGTCCCGATTGTCCAGCCGATTGCGGCCGCCGTGGTCATCCTCGGCGTCTACGGTCTGGCGTTTGTCGGGATGACGGTCCTGCTCCGCATTCCCGAAGCCTCGAGCGCGCTGGCGCGCCTCAGGCGCCGCTGAGGCTCACGGCTGGCGGCCGAAGGTCGCCGCCGCGGCGCCGGGCTGCGTCCCCGAGATGAACGCCTCGCGGATCCCGCCGGCGGCTTCCGGGGCGAGCGGCGCGCCATTGGCCTGGTCGACCTTCAGGAAGATGATGTTGCCGGGCGCTGCGAACTCGGGCGGATCGTCCTTGTCGGGGCGACTCGCGATGTAGCTCTTCATGAACTCCATCCACATCGGGAGCGCCGCATACGAACCCTGTTCGGCCGTGCCGAGCGATTTCCGTTTGTCGTCGAACCCGATCCAGAACCCGACGGTGATGTCGGGATCGAAGCCGACAAACCAGGCGTCGGTGTTGTCATCGACGGTGCCGGTCTTGCCCGCGAGCGGCCACTGATCGGCCAGCGACGTCGCACGCGCGCCGGTGCCACGCAGGCTCAGGACGCCGCGCAGCATGTTGACCATCACGTACGCCGTATCGGCGCGGATGACGTCGGTCGGCTCACCGTGGTTGTCCTCGAGCAGGTTCCCGTCGCGGTCCTTGACGGTCGAGACCAGGTAGGGCTTCATGCGCACACCCTGATTCGGAAACGTGGTGTAGGCGCTGGTGATGTCGACGAGCGTCGCGTCGCCGGCCCCGAGCGCAATCGGGAGATACGGCGGGAAATCCTCCTCGAACCCGAACCGCTTGGCGTAGTCGAGCACGTTCTTGGGCCCGAGCGTGTCCATCATCTTGATCGCCGGGATGTTCCGCGACTCCTCGAGCGCGTACCGCAGGGTGATCGGGCCCAGGAACTTGTGATCGTAGTTGTGCGGCGTGTACATCTGGCCGTTGCCGGAGGGGTAGCTGATCGGCGCATCGACGATCACCGAGGCGGGCGTGAAGCCGCGATCGATGGCGGCGGTGTAGACAATCGGCTTGAACGTCGACCCGAGCTGGCGAAACGCCTGCACGGCCCGGTTGAACTTGCTCCGCCCGAAGCTCCAGCCGCCGACCATCGCCTTGATCTGACCGGTGCGGTTGTCGATCACCAGCGCCGCGCCCTCGGCGAGCGGCGCCTGCTCGAGCGCCACGGTCGCCACGCCCGTCGCCGCATCGAGTTTCTGGATGCTGACGTCGATGAGATCACCCGGTTTGAAGAAGTCGGCGGCCGAGGGTCGCCGGCTGACGCCGTAGACAAACCCTTCGCGCCCGAGATCCGCGTGATACGGGCCGATTCGCAGCCGTGCCGATCCGGTCTTCGGCGCCGTGACGACCACGGCGGGCACGATGTCACCGGGGACGATCGGCCGCGTCCAGCGCTCGTCCTTGAACCCGTCGATCGTGTGACGCTCGTCGAGCACGTTGCGGGTCGGCTTGCGCCAGCCGTGCCGGCGATCGTAGGCGCGCAGCCCGTGCTCGAGCGCGCGGTTCGCCATCTCCTGGAGCGCCGGATCGAGCGTCGTCGTCACCGAGAGGCCGTTTTCGTACAGCACCTTCGCGCCGTACTGATGTTCGAGGTGCTTGCGGACTTCCTCGACGAAGTACGGGGCGATGCCCGGCGGCTGCGTGGGCGCGCCGCGAGTCACGATCGGGTTCCGCTTGGCCGCGTCGGCCTGGTCCTGGGTGATGTAGCGTTCGTCGGCCATCCGCTGCAGAACGATGTTGCGCCGCTGCGTCGCGCGTTTCAGGTCGACAAACGGGCTTTGACGCTCGGGCGTCTGAAAGATGCCCGCGATGAGCGCCGCTTCCTCGAGGGTCAGTTGCTTGTTCGACTTGTTGAAATAGAGCCGTGAGGCCGCCTCGACGCCGTACGCCCCGTGTCCCAGATACATCTGATTGCAGTAGATCGTGAAGATCTCCTTCTTCGTGTAGCGCTTCTCGATCTGGAGCGCGAGGATCGCTTCGCGGATCTTGCGCTCGAGCACCTTCTGTTTGGTCAGGCCGAACTGATCGAGATTGCGCGCGACCTGCTGCGTCAGCGTGCTCGCGCCCTGCTCGCGCCGCCGCTTGACGATGTCGGTCACCGCGGCCGAGAAGATGCGCCAGAAGTTGAGGCCGAAATGTTTGTCGAAATCGGCGTCCTCGGTCGCAATGATCGCCTGGCGCAACAGCGGGTTGATGTCGTCGTAGCCGACAATCACCCGGCGCTGGGTGGCGAACTCGCCGATGACCTGACCGTTGGCGGCGAGCACGCGCGTGATCGTGCTCGGTGCGTAGTTGTCGAGCGAGGTGACCGCCGGCAGGTCCCCTGCATAGGCGAACATGACGCCGCTCAGGATGCCGAGCACCGCCGCGACGATGAAGAGCGCGACGAGGCCCGCGTTGCGGGCGATCCGAATGACGTAATGCGCCATAGGATTGGCACCAGTGTACCGCGATGCGACAGTCGCGGAGGTACCCGACCGGTTCCCCGGTCGATGATCGCCTCAGCGTCCTGAAATCTTGACAACCATCCACTCAACTTTCATAATTAACGCCATATCAACGACGAGGTACAGATGAGCAAAATCATCGGCATTGACCTGGGCACGACGAACTCGGTCGTCGCCGTCATGGAGGGCGGCGAACCGGTCGTGATCACCAATCCGGAAGGCGGGCGGCTGACGCCCTCGGTGGTCGCGTTCTCCAAAACAGGCGAGCGGCTGGTCGGCCAGGTCGCCAAGCGGCAGGCAGTCACCAACCCCGAAAACACCATTTTTTCCATCAAGCGCTTCATGGGCCGCAAATTCGACGAGGTCTCATCCGAGGCGTCGCGCGTGCCCTACAAGATCGTGCGCACGGAGAACGGCGACGGTTGGGTGGAGGCGCGCAGTAAACGGTATTCGCCACCGGAAATCTCCGCGATGGTGCTGCAGAAGCTCAAACAGGCGGCGGAAGAGTATCTCGGCCAGCCGGTGACCAAAGCCGTCATCACCGTCCCGGCGTACTTCAACGACGCCCAGCGGCAGGCGACCAAGGATGCGGGCCAGATTGCCGGCCTCGAGGTCATGCGCATCGTCAACGAACCGACCGCCGCGGCGCTGGCCTACGGCCTCGACAAGAAGAAGGACGAAACGATCGCGGTCTACGATTTCGGCGGCGGCACCTTCGATATCTCGATCCTCGAGGTCGGCGAAGGCGTCGTCGAGGTCAAGGCCACCAACGGCGATACGCACCTCGGCGGCGACAACCTCGATCAGCGCATCATCGACTGGATCATCAGCGAGTTCAAGAAGACCGACGGCATCGACCTCGGCCGGGACCGGATGGCGCTGCAGCGGCTCAAGGAAGCGGCGGAGAAGGCCAAGATGGAGCTCTCCACGGTGATGGAGACCGACATCAACCTGCCGTTCATCACCGCAGACCAGACCGGCCCGAAACATCTCCAGATGAAGCTGTCGCGCGCGAAGTTCGAACAGCTCGTCGACGATTTGCTGCAGAAGACCGTCGGGCCGACCAAGCAGGCCCTCGCCGACGCCGGCGTCGACCCCTCGAAGATCGACGAAGTCGTCCTGGTCGGCGGATCGACGCGGATCCCCAAGGTCCAGCAGATCGTGAAAGGACTGTTCGGGAAGGAGCCGCACAAAGGGGTGAACCCGGATGAAGTGGTCGCCGTCGGCGCCGCCGTGCAGGCGGGCGTGCTGGCCGGCGACGTCAAGGACCTGTTGCTGCTCGACGTGACCCCGCTGTCGCTCGGCATCGAGACGATGGGCGGCGTCATGACGACGCTGATCGGGCGGAACACGACCATTCCCACGCGGAAGAGCGAGATTTTCTCGACGGCATCCGACAACCAGACGAGCGTCGAGGTCCACGTGCTGCAGGGTGAGCGCTCGATGGCGCGCGACAACCGGACGCTCGGCAAGTTCCACCTCGTGGGCATCCCGCCGGCGCCCCGCGGCGTGCCGCAAATCGAAGTCACCTTCGACATCGACGCCAACGGCATCGTCAACGTCCAGGCGAAGGACCTCGGCACCGGCAAGGAACAGAAGATCACGATTACGGCGTCGAGTGGTCTCAGCAAGGATGAAGTCAACCGGATGACCCGGGATGCCGAGTCGCACGCCGACGAGGACAAGAAGCACCGCGAGGAGATCGAATTGCGAAACCGCGCCGATCAGGCGGTGTACGGCGCCGAGCGCATGCTGAAGGATACCGGCGACAAGCTCGCCGCCGCCGATAAAGCGGCCATCGAACGCGCGGTGGAAGAGGCGAAAAAGGCGATGGAGGGGAGCGACGCCGCGGCGATTCAGCGCGCCCTCGATCAGCTCACCGCCGCGCAGCACAAAGCGGCCGAGTCGCTCTACCGGTCGCAGACCCAGGGCGCCGGATCGGGCGGCCCCGGGCCCGGCGGCGGTGCGACCGGGCCGACCGGCCCGGAGGGTGCGGCCTCCGGCAGGCAGGGCCAAAGCGGCGAGGTGATCGACGCGGAAGTGGTGGACGAAGGCAAACAGTAAGTCGATGGATTTGTACGTGATCCTGGGCCTGGC
>JBPYEE010000254.1:0-9185 GCA_051985095.1 Vicinamibacterales bacterium
TTCTGCCGAAACAGAACGCGAAAAACGTCAACGAGGATCTGACGCCCGAGCTGCGGCAGGACATGACAGTCCACCTCGTATCGACAATCGACGAGGTGCTCGCCCTGGCGTTGCAGCCCCGGTCGACCGACCGCGTCGCGACCCCGAAGGGCCGGGCGGCGAGCCCGCGCGGCTCGGCGCCACCCCCGGCGTAACCCTCGATCAGAGGAGCGTCAGCGCGTACGCGGTTTTCAGATCGAGAATCTCGCCGCGTCCCAGCATCGCGCGCGCCTCGGCTATCGTCACCGATCGCGCGCGGATGTCTTCGTCCTCGTCCGGTTTGTGCGGTGACTCAGGCGGCGGCGGGCGCAGATCGCTGAGGCGAAAAAAGATCAGCTGTTCGTCGCAATAGCCGGGCGTCGGGTAAAAGGCGCCGAGGCGCTCCAGCCGGCCCGGCACCCGCCGGATCTCTTCCTCGCATTCGCGACGGGCCGTCGCCTCGGGGGACTCGCCCTCGTCCATCCGCCCGGCCGGAAACTCCCACAAGGTCCGGTCGACCGACGGGCGGTACTGCTCGATGAGCACGATGCGGCCGTCGGCCTCGAGGGGAATCAGGACGACCGACGGAACGTGCCGCACGACGGCCACTTCGAATTCTCGTCCGTTCGGAAAGCGGCGCGGTCCGACCTCGACAGAAAAGACGCGGCCCCTATACACGATCGCCATGAAACTGCTCCCGCAGCTGGTCGAGTACCTGCTGCAAATCGTCCGGCAACGGGCTCTCGAACGCCATGCGCCGGCCGTCGGCGGGATGGGCGAACACCAGGCGAGCGGCATGCAGAAACGGGCGGTCGAGGTGGCTGACGGCGCGCAGGTCGCCGGCTACACGCCGATGCACGCCCCCGTAGAGCGGGTCACCCACGACGGGATGCCCGATATGGCTGAGATGGACGCGGATCTGATGCGTCCGGCCCGTGTGAATCGCGACGTGGGCGAGCGTCAGCGCGCGCCCGAAGGGTTCGGCGCGCACGATGCGCGTCACCGCTTCGCGACTTCGTCGCGCCCGCGCCGACATCTTCTTGCGATGAGCGGGGTCGCGGCCGATCGGCACCTCGATGCGATGCCCCGCCATCACTTCGCCCCACACCAGCGCGACGTACTCCTTCTCGACCTCGCGATTGCGGAACTGGCGCGCGAGTGCCTCATGGGCGCCGTCGTTCTTGGCCACAACCATCAGGCCGGAGGTGCCGCGATCGAGCCGATGCACGATGCCGGGCCGCTTCTCGCCGCCGATTCCGCTCAGGTCGGCGATGTGATGCAGCAGCGCGTTGACCAGCGTGCCGGTCCCGTGCCCCGCCGCCGGGTGGACGACCATACCGGCGGGCTTGTCGACAACGATCAGGTCGCGGTCCTGATACACGATCGGGAGCGGCAACGCTTCGGCCTCGAGCGTCGCGTCGACCGGCGCCGGAACGTCGACCGAGATCGCCTGCCCGACTTTGACCGCCTGATTGGGCTTCGCATCGCGATCGCCGACGCGGATCCGCCCCTCCTTGATCAGCCGTTGAATCTGCGATCGCGAGTGATCCGCGAGGATCGAGGCGAGAAACCGATCGAGCCGGATGCCGGCGCTCTCTTCGGGCACCGTGATGGTGCGGGCCGGCACCCTGACCGCCCTACGCCGCCTTCTTTGCGCGCTTCGGCTCCGGGGTTCCCACCCGCGCGAGATACACCAGCATCACGATGGCCAGCGGCGCGAGCAGAATCGAGATGAACTGCGAGGTCGAGAAGATTCCGACCATGCCGCGATCGTCGCCGCGGAAGAACTCGATGATGAAGCGCGACACCGCGTACAGCAGCATGTAGAGCCAGAACGTGCGCCCGGCGTACGGCCGCCCGCGCCGTTCGCTCCACAAGAGGAACATCAGGATCAGGAATTCCGCGCCGGCCTCGTAGAGCTGCGTGGGATGCAGCGGGACGCCGAGCGGCGTGCCGACATTGGCGGCCGCAAACGGGTCGGTGAACGTGATCCCCCAGGGCTTGGTCGTGGGCTTGCCGTAGCAGCAGCCCGCGAAGAGACACCCGAACCGGCCCACCACGTGGCCCAGCGCGATCCCCGGCGCGAACACGTCGCAGGTCGTCCAGAGCGGCAGGCCGGCGTGGCGGATGTACCACAGCGCGACGACGACCGCCAGAATCAGGCCGCCGTAAAAGACGCCGCCGGATCGCGCCAGCGTCAGCAGTTCGCGCGGATCGGCCCTGAACGACGACCAGTCGGTGACGAGCAGCAGCAGCTTCGCGCCGATGAGCGCGCTGATGATGATGTAAATGCCCAGGTCGAGGACGCGATTCTGATCGAGGCCACGCCCTCTGGCGCGCACGCGCGCCAGCTGCAGCCCGAGCAGGTAGGCGGCGGCCAGGAGCAGACCGTAGGTGTAAACGGTGATGGGCCCGAGTTCGAACAGTCGGGGATACATAAAAACTGCCTTACGCGCTCGCGGTGCGCGCGCCCACGCCGAGCATATCGAGAATCATTATCGCCACGCCGACGGAAATCGCCGAGTCGGCCACGTTGAACGCCCAGAAATGATAGGTGTGCCAGTACACGTCGACGAAATCAACGACCGACCCGGTGAGGACCCGGTCGATGAGATTGCCGGCCGCGCCGCCGATGATGAGCGCCAGGCCGATCCGGGCGACGAGCTGATGATGCGCCAGGCTCGCCGCGTACATACCGACCCCGATGAGCGCCGCGGTCGCGATGACGGCGATCACGACCGTTTTGAACGGAAAATCCACCCGGTCCAGGATGCCGAACGCGGCGCCGCTGTTGGTGATGTGCGTGAAGTCCATGAAGCCGGGCACGATGTTGATGCTCTCGTGCAGCGGCAGCATGGCGCGGACCATCGCCTTGGCCAGCTGGTCGGCCGCGACAATCAGAATCGGCAGCCAGATTTCGAGGCGCCGGTGCCGCAGGGGTGCAACCGCCTCGCCGCCGCTGTCAATCGCCTGGCTCGTCGCGTCGCTCATGCTGCCTGATCGCCGGGCGCGAGCGCATCCTGGCACCGCTCGCAAAGGCCGGCCCACGCCGGCTCGGATGAGACTTGGTCCACGTAGCGCCAGCAGCGTTCGCACTTGACCCCTGGCGCGCGTTCAATCACGACACGCACGCCGGCCTCGGACGCGGGCCGGAGCTCGACCTCCGAGACAATGAACAGCATCGGCAGGTCCCGTCGATACCGCTCCAGCAGAGGCAGCCAGTCTGTCGACGCATGCAGCACCACTTTCGCCTGGAGCGAGCTCCCGATCTGCTTATTCTTCCGCAGCGGCTCGATCTCGGCGAGGACCCGTTCCCGGACGTCGATGAGCCGCTGCCACCGCTCCAGCAGGTCGCCGTCCACCATCGCCTGCAGATCCGCCTGTGGCGGAAACACGGCCAGGTGCACCGACGCCTCGCGCGCACACGGCAGCGCCGCCCACAGCTGATCGGCCGTGACGGGCAGAATCGGGGCGAGGAGCCGTGCCAGACCGTCCGCCATGACGTACATCGCCGTCTGCCCGGATCGCCGTTGTTTCGACCGCGCGGCGAAGGTGTACAGCCGGTCCTTCGAAATGTCGTTGTACAGCGCGCTCAACTCCACCGTCGCAAACGCATTCAACGCCTGGCACATCGTTGGATAGTCGTACGCGGCGTAGCCGTCGGTGAGCTTCAGCGCGAGCTGCGCATACCTCGCGAGAATGAAGCGGTCCACCTCTTCAAGCTCGTGCAGCGGTACCCGGTCGGCGGCCGGATCGAAATCGTACAGGTTGGCGACGAGGTACCGTAACGTGTTCCGCAGCTTGCGGTACGCCTCGACGACGCGGGCGAGAATTTCCTTGCTGACCCGAACCTCTTCGGTGAAGTCGCTCATCGCCGTCCAGAGCCGCAGGATTTCGGCGCCGCTGTCCTTGATGACGGCCTGCGGTTCAATCGTGTTGCCGATGGACTTGGACATCTTCCGGCCATCCATGTCGATCAGGAAGCCGTGTGTCACGACCTCCCGGAACGGCGGCCGCCCGCGCGTCCCGAGCGCGATCAGCAGCGAGCTCTGGAACCAGCCGCGATGCTGATCGCTGCCCTCGAGGTAGACATCTGACGGCCAGGTGAGCTCGGGCCGTACCGCCATGACCGCCTCGTGGCTCGATCCCGAATCGAACCACACGTCCAGAATGTCGCGCTCGCGCTCGAAGGCCGTCGATCCGCACCGGGGACAGGTCAGACCCGCGGGCACGAATTCGGCGGTGGGGCGCTCGTACCAGGCGTCGGCGCCGTGCACCTCGAACACCTTCGCCGCCCGCTCGACGATCGCCGCGTTGGTGAGGGCCTCCCCACACGCCGTGCAGTCGAGCGCCGGGATGGGCACGCCCCACAACCGCTGCCGCGAGATGCACCAGTCGGGCCGATTCGCGACCATGTTGTAGATGCGATCGTGGCCCCACTTCGGGATCCACTTCACCTGCTGGTCGATGGCCTCGAGCGCCGCGCGCCGCAGCGGAGTCTCGGCACCGGCGCCGCGCGCGCTCGGCCGGTCGAGCGCAATGAACCACTGCGAGGTCGCCAGAAAAATCACCGGGTTGTGACACCGCCAGCAGTGCGGGTACTGATGCGAGAACGTCTCGCGATGCCAGAGCTTCCCCCGCTCGGCCAGCGCCGCGACGATGTGCGGGTTGGCGTCGAACACGCGCTGACCGCCGAACAGCTCCACCTCATCGTAGAAATGGCCGCCGGGATCGACCGGCGCGTAGATGTCGAGCCCGTACCTGACGCCCGTGACGAAGTCGTCAGCCCCGTGGCCCGGCGCGGTGTGGACGGCTCCGGTGCCGGCGTCGAGTGTGACGTAGTCGCCCAGCACCCCGAGCGAGGGCCGCGCATAGAGCGGATGCTGGAAGCGAATGTGTTCGAGGACGCGCCCTTTCATCCGCGCCAGCGGCGGCCCGAACGATCGGCCGACCACGTGGGCCGTCTGCTCCGCGAGCGCCTCGGCCACGATGACCGCGCGGCCGTCGACCTCATACGCGGCGTACTCGAAGTCCGGATGAAACGCGATCGCGAGGTTCGAGGGAATCGTCCAGGGCGTCGTCGTCCAGATGAGCACCCCGACGCGCTTGCCCGCAAGCGCCGGCACCCGGGCGCCGAGCTCGTCGGCGCTGGCGGGATCGAGATCGAACTCGACGTAGATCGACGGCGACGAGTGATCTTCGTACTCGACTTCGGCTTCGGCCAGCGCCGTCCGGCAATGAATGCACCAGTGCACCGGCTTCTTGCCCTTGTAGACGAGCTCCCGTTCGACGAACTTCCCGAACGCGCGGACGATCGCCGCCTGGTAGCGAAAGTCCATCGTCAGGTAGTAGTGCTCCCAATCGCCGAAGACGCCGAGCCGCTTGAACTCGTCGTTCATCACGTTGATGTAGCGCGAGGCGTACTCGCGGCACGCGCGGCGGATCTCGACAACCGTCATGTCCTTCTTCTTCGGACCGAGCTCCCGATCGACCTTCAGCTCGATCGGCAGCCCGTGGCAGTCATACCCGGGAATGTATGGCGCCTCGAACCCCATCATCGAATGGGATTTGACGACGATGTCCTTCAGAATTTTGTTGAGCGCCGTGCCGAGGTGGATCTGTGCGTTGGCGTACGGCGGGCCATCGTGCAGCACGAACTTCGGCGCGCCTGCCGCCTTGCGGCGCGCGATGATCCCGCCGTAGAGGTCCATCGCCTGCCACCGGGCGAGCCACTCGGGCTCGGTGACCGGCAGATTTGCCTTCATCGGAAAATCGGTCCGCGGCAGGTTGACCGTGTCTTTCCACTCCGGCATGGATATCTCACGATTTTGCCATAATGGACGGATGCGCTGCGCGCTGCTCGACAATGGACTGAAGGTCATCGTGCGCGAGGAGCACACGGCGCCGCTCGCCTCGGTCTGGTGCTGGTACAAGGTCGGATCGAAGGACGAGCCCCCCGGCTTGACCAGTGTCTCGCACTGGGTCGAACACATGAACTTCAAGGGGACCCTCAACATCCCCCGCGATCAGGTCAAGGGCATCATCGAGCAGTTCGGCGGCAGTTGGAACGGCTATACCTGGATCGACCAGACGACCTATCTGGAGACGGCGACGCGCGACGCGCTGGATCGCATGCTGTTCATCGAAGCCGAGCGCATGGCGAATGGCCTCTACGATCCGCAGGACTGTGAGTCGGAACGCACCGTCGTCATCTCGGAGCTGCAGGGGGGAGAGAACGATCCCGATCAACTGCTCGACCAGGAGCTGACGGCGACCGCCTTCAAGGCCCACCCCTACAGGCACCCGACGATCGGTTGGCTCTCGGATCTGCAGTCGATGACGCGCGACGATCTCTACGGCTACTACCGGCGCTACTACGTGCCCAACAACGCGACGCTCGTCATCGTGGGCGACGTCGACCCCGACGAGGCGCTCCGGCGCGCGGACCATCATTTCGGCCCGATCGCCGCCGGGTCGCCCATCGCGCGCATCCACACCACCGAGCCCGAGCAGACCGGCGAGCGCCGATTGACGATCCGCCGGCCGGGGACGACGGCGTATCTCAAGGTCGGCTATCACGCACCGGCGGCCACCGACGATCGGTTCTGCCCCCTCTTGATCCTCGACGCCGCGCTGACGGGCGCGAAGGGACTGAACCTCTGGTCCAGCTTTCGGGGGGCCGCGCCACAGCGCAGCACGCGGTTGTATCGCGCGCTGGTCGACCGCGGCCTCGCCTCGTACGTGGGCGGCGCGCTGCTGCCAACCCAGGCCCCGTTTCTCTACACGATTTCGGCGACGGCGACCGATGGCACCCCGCTCGCGTCGGTCGAGTCGGTGCTGCTCGAGGAGCTCGATCGCGTCCGCCGTGACGGCATCAGCGACGCGGAGCTGACGAAGGCCAAGGCGCAGCTGCGCGCCCGCCTCGTGTTCGACAACGACAGCATCACGAACATCGCGCATCAAATCGGCTACTTCGAAACGATTGGCGGCGTCGATCTCTTCACGTCGCTGCCCGCCCGCATCGCGGCGGTCACGACCGAGGCGGTCGCGGCAGCCGCGCAGGCGACCCTGCCGGCGTCGAATCGCACTGTCGGCTGGTTCGATCCCCTGCCGGTCGTCTAAATGCCGCTCTCGCCGATCCGGACGACGCTCGACAACGGCGTGGTGGTGCTCGCCAGGCACACGTCGATGACGCCCGCCGTGGCGATCCATCTGGCGGTGCGCGCCGGATCGGCCGGCGATCCGGCCGACGCACCGGGGCTGACCTGGCTGCTCTCGCGAGTCATCGATCGAGGAACCGCATCGCGGTCGGCGGCGCAGATCGCCGAGGAGCTCGACAGCCGTGGCATCACGGTCGCTGCGGCCGTGACCCGCCACCTGTTCTCTCTCGTCTGCACCTGCCTGGCCGAGGACGTCGACGCGGTCCTCGATCTCGTCGGCGACATGGTGATGTCCCCGACGATTCCGCCGCAGGAGCTCGCGACGCGAAAAGGCGAGGTCATCACCGCCATTCGACAGGATGAGGACAATCCGGCGGTCCGCGCGTCCGAGGCGCTGATGGCGCTTCTGTATCCGGACGGCCACCCGTACGGGCGCCCCACGAAGGGGTCGGTCGAGAGCGTCGAAGCGCTGACGCGCGATCGGCTGCTCGCGCTCCACGGCGAGCGCTTCGGGCCGCGCGCGCTGACCGCCGTCATCGTCGGCGATGTCGACGTGTCCCGCGCCCAGGCCGCCGCCGCCCGGGTCTTCGGCCGCTGGGCGGGCCTCCCCATTCCCGCAGCTCGGCTGCCGCAGGTGGTTCGCGCCGCGTCCCGCCGCCAGGTCGTCATCCCGATGATGAACAAAGCCCAGGCCGACATCGCGTACGGCTTCACCACGATCACGCGGCGCGATCCGGCGTACTACGCCTATTGGCTGATGAATGTGATCTTGGGCCAGTACGCGCTCGGCGGGCGCCTCGGCGACACCATCCGCGAACGGCAGGGCATGGCGTACTACGTCACGAGCTCGTTCGACGCCAACGTCGTCGAGGGGCCCCTCGTCATCCGGGCCGGGGTGAGCGCGGCGAACGTGGATCGCACGGTCGCGTCGATCGACGCCGAGATCAGGCGCCTGGTCGCCGACGGGGTGACCCCGAAAGAGCTCGACGAGGCGCAGCGATTCCTCATCGGCTCGATTCCACGGGCCCTCGAGACGAATGCCGCGATCGCCGCCTTTCTGCAGAACGCGGAGTTTTTCGAGCTCGGGCTCGACTACGATGCCCGCCTGCCGGATCTGCTGCGCACCGAGACCCGCGACCGCGTGAACGAGGCGGCCCGGTGCGCCGTCGATGCGGCGCGGGCGAGCATCATCATTGCCGGTCCGTACCAATGAGTGCGCGCGCCGTGTTCTTCGACGTCGATTTCACGCTGATCTACCCGGGGCCGACCTTCCAGCCCGACGGATACCGCGCGTTCTGCGCCCGCTATGAGATCGACGTCGACCCCGCGAAGTTCGCCGCGGCGGTCGCCGCGGCGGCGCCGCTGCTCGACGCGCCGGGCGACGCGCCGTACGACCCCGAACTCTTCATCGCCTATACGAGCCGCATCATCGAGGGGATGGGCGGACACGGGGCCCGGCCCGACGCGTGCAGCCGCGAGATCTACACGGAATGGGCCGCGTGCCGCCACTTCGAGCTGTACGACGAGGTGCCGTCGGTGTTCCGAACGCTCGCCGCCGCGGGCATCCGGATCGGGCTGATCTCGAACACGCAGCGTTGTCTGGCGACGTTTCAATCGCACTTCGAACTCGACGGGCTGATCGCCGCGGCGGTGTCGTCCTTCGAGCACGGCCGCATGAAGCCGCATCCGAGCATTTTCGAAGCCGCCCTGCACCGGATCGGGACCGAGGCTCGCGACACCGTGATGGTCGGCGACAGCCTGCGCCAGGATATCGAGGGCGCGCTCGGCGCCGGCATGCGCGCCGTCCTGCTGCATCGCGGCGACGACCCGCCCCAGCGCGCCCGCGCGCTCGGGGTGCCGGTGATCAAGTCACTGCGTGAGCTGCCGCCGCTGCTGGCGTGCGGGTGGGCGCCGTGATCGTCTATCGCGATCTCACCACGCCGGGCGATCTCGGCGGGGTCGTGGATCTCGAACGGCGGATCTGGGGTCCCGGCTACGAAGAGGTCG
>JBPYEE010000255.1:0-3801 GCA_051985095.1 Vicinamibacterales bacterium
CGCTGACGGACGCGAGGATGCCATCGCGTTTCTTCGCCGTGCGCCACAGATACCGGCCCGTACGCCGTCGTACCTATTTGCCATCGGGTACATGGCCGTCGCCAAACTGGGTGCGCGTAGTGTCTCACCTCAGGATCGATGAGATTGGCGGAGGTTTCGCACGTCCGTAGTATAAGCCGCCGCTCGTGATCGACGTTTCGATTCTGCACTTGCTGCTGCTCGCGGTCACCGGCTGGCTCGATCGCAGAGAGCGACAGGCAATGGCCTACCTCATTGAAGAGAATCGCCTTCTGCGCCGCCAGATCGGTCATCGACGGCCGCGGCCGGGAGCGCCTCGCGCTCTCGCACTCGAGTTTTGCCTGTACGTTCGGGGTGGCGATCGAGCGACGTCGGGGCGCACAGATCGCCGTGGTCAAGAGTGTCGCGCATATCCCAACGAAGCTGTCGACGTGACGCGGCTCGAACATGAAAACCTCTCCCGTCAGGTGCCGGAGCTTGTTCGGACGCTGTGGCGTATAGACGCCGAACTCCATACGCCCACCGAACGGATCGGCCGCCTTGAAGGCAACGTGCGCGCCTTGCGACTCGGTGAGCCGCGTTCGCGTGACTTCAGCCGTCCGCGTGGACGACCCTTTGCACCGCCGCGCGGGACATGGGGAAGCAGAAGTCCAACGGGACGCTTCTGACTGAGCCGCTCGAACGGATCACGCGCCTGCTCGACGATCTGGAACGCGTGCAAGGCGAACGGCGGAAGATCGCGGAGATCGCCGGGCGTATTCGCCACGAGGTTGGCGCTGACGCTGCCACACGGCGCACGAAGAAACCGCGACCGGCGAGCGGCACAAACCCGAACGGCACGCGGATGGACACTTCACCATCTTTGCCAGTCCTCGCCGGACGCTGAACGTGCCCCGGTTTCGGCCAGATGGCGCAGATCGATCGGACCGACGTGCTGGTGCAGCTGAACGGACAGCCCGTCAGACCAATCACCAAGAGTGGCGAACCAGCACGCTGTGAACGCGCGGGCCGACGACCGCGCCAATCGTCGTGCTGGGGTGCGTGGTGTCATGCGACCGTAACCCATCCCACAACACGATTCCACCGACGCCCGCGACGGCCAGCCCCGTCACCAGCTGAGTGGTCGAGAATGTCGAGGTTTCCGACGTGCCCAGATTCGTCGAGACGGTTGTGGTCTGACTCGATTTCGCCGCGACGGCTACGCCGATGGCCAATGCGCCGGCCCCGATCACGATCTTCGTGACACTGCGCGTGCTCCCGTCGCGGTTTTGGTTCTGATCCTGAGCGTCGGCCCGCACTGGCATCAAGCAGCTCAGCACCACGATTAGCGCGATGGCGATTTTCATCACCGTTTTCCTCCGACGCGCGTGACGCAAGAAAGACACCAGCCCTCGACGGGCCCTGGCGGTTCCGGATCAGTCACCGGTGATCAACGCCTAGGGCGGTCTGGCTCGTTGGCATCAAGCGGCTCACGGTCGAAGCGCGTCGTCGTCCTCAATTAGCACGTCTGTGAACGACTCCCACACCATCGCCGCGCTCGCGCCGGTCGCGTCGCCGGCGACGGAGCCGACGCGCAGTGGCCGCGTGAGTCGCGTCTCGACGACCGATAGGCGGCACGTCGGTCAGATCCGCGCGCGGCGGCAGGTCTGGTTCGCGGGGAACCGGGACGCAGGCATGGCGCGGCTTCGGGATGGCGCAACGGTCGCGGATGCGCGCAGAGAACTGAGTGGTTTAATCCGGGATCTCCCAATGTCCACTCAAATGATCCAGCCGTTCCGACGGCCATCCCGCATATCGGCGCACAGTCGACCGTGCCGCGCAGGCACGGAGCTCACGATCTTGCCTCAGCTCCTTTTCGGGGTTATCAATTTTGAAGGTCACAGCGCTTATGCTGCGCGGCCGATTCGGTGAGACGAAATCTTCAAGTCTTCATTTTCTTGACCGATCGACTGGGGTCCATGCGGACCAGAGGTGGCACTCTCGACACACGTGAATCCGAGCGGAATTATCCTAAGGCGGTCGCCACAGGATCACGCGACGGTGGTCGGGCAACAGTGATCGGTATTGTCGTCGTGAGCTAGTTCGGAGCTTTACGCCGTTCGTGGAGACGGCAAAGCCCGTGCAGACTTGATTAACCGATGAGCAGCCCCGGTCAGGCCGCAGGGAGCGCTTGCCCTTCCGCCAGGCGCTCATACCTGCTTCGGGGATTTCGAGGAACGGACCGCACAGCTTTGTTTACTCACGCCTGGAACGGCTATTACGCAATATTTGAGCTCGGCGCCGTTGTACGCGTCAATTCGCGCCGCCGGTCGATTGTCGATCGTGAGGAACCTCGTCGGCCCACCCGTCGTCGTTAACCGACCGAGACCTACCGCGTTCGCAGCCCTGTGACCGACGATCTCGCGCCAAGAATGCTGCACTTAACGGTTACTCGAACAGCGCTTTGGCGCACCGGGCGATTCGAATCAACGACAGATCGGTCAAAACGGTCGTGTTTTCCGTCGTCTCTGTCCGCGCAGATCCACCGTTGACGGATGCGGCGCTCAACGGCGCCGCGCAGGGAGCTGAACACAACGAAATCGCCGAGTACGACGTCTGATAACAGATCGGACTCGAGTTCTGCGGAGCCGTTGTGATAGCAAGTGAGCAACGGCTCTTCAGCGGCTGCGCGCGCACAAAGCTCATGTGACTGTCATAACGGTCCTCCGCTCCCGCCGAACGCACGTGCCCAAACGACACAACTACAGAACTCCTGCGCCCTGACGAGGCGGCGATCATCGCGAACGGTAGCATCAGCATTCGTCACTGTTAAGGATGGGGTGTTCTGAATTACGACATCTGATCCAACTCGAGTCCGGTTTGAAAGTTGCAATGCGGAGTGGAGCAGCGAAACGCATTCTCGCGCGGGTCAAAAAGGTCGCTTGGCGTCGTCAACACGAGAGCGGTCTCTAAGAGTGTGACGTTAGGCCGGCTTCTTCGATTCGTATGTGTGGGACGGAGGTGGCGGGGGATGAACCCTTTGAGCGTCGACAGCTGATCGCGCCTGGCACGTAACGGCGGTAGGTAAGTGCGCCATGTGTCGTAATTTCCGACAAGCCGTTGAGGATTTACGGGTAGAAGTCGCGATTTGCCTGTGCTGCTGCAGTGTGCATCTTGAATTACGGGGGAGGTGACGTATGCAAGCACGACGAAGGGTTGCCCTCGGCTCGACCTTGCTCTTCATGGCTACGACCGCATTTTCGGCGGCTGCGAAGGACAAGGGAAGCGAGGCGAAAGAGCTCAACGAATCGACCACAGTGTTATCGGAGATCCGTAATGCTTCAGATGGGATCCCGGATTCGGCTTGGAAGAAGACCGAATGCGTTGTGGTCATTCCTTCGCTGAAGAAGGCCGGCTTCATCGTCGCTGGTGAGTTCGGTTCCGGCGTGATGAGCTGCCGGCAGGGAAACGGCTGGGGCGCCCCGGTGTTCATGCAGCTGACCAAAGGAAGTGCGGGACTCCAGATCGGCGCGCAGGCGATCGATCTCGTCCTCCTCATCATGAATAAAGGTGGAGCTGAGAAGCTCCTCTCGAACAAGGTGACGCTCGGGGCGGACGCGTCAATCGCGGCGGGTCCGGTCGGACGCGCAGCCAGTGCGGCGACCGATGCGCTGTTGTCGGCCGAGATGTTGTCCTACTCGCGCACCCGCGGGTTGTTTGCCGGCGTCGATTTGTCCGGCGGATCGCTGAGGCCTGACACCAGCACGAACAATGGCGTGTATGGCGCAAACGCGTCGACTCGAG
>JBPYEE010000256.1:0-8451 GCA_051985095.1 Vicinamibacterales bacterium
GGCGCGTCGCTGCAAATGTGCGACCGGCACTCTGGCGTGCAGCAACCGGCCGCCTGAGCGGGCGGCGCTCAGAGACGAAATCAGATTCGAGGCACGTTCAATGCGATGTTCGGCGCGTTCTCATCACGGGATTTGGTGACCGGTGACGGCCGGTGGCGAAAGAAAGGCGTTGCCCCGGAAACGGCGTGCACATGAGGTGCCGCGACGACAAACGAGTACCGTGTCGAACCACTGGTGATGATCTCAATCCGCTGTGGGCGGCGCCCGGAGATCAGACCATTCCTACGCGGCGCGGTCGCGGGCCGCGTGGTGGTGCCGCTCGGAGAATTTCACGACGACGCGGGCGCGGGGTGGCTCTCCAATCGACCATCCTGGCGTCGTATAACCGCATGACGCACATCGCAGCGTGAGCCAGTTGGGCTCGAAATGCATCACCAGGTCGTGTCCCCGGATTTGACAGACAAGGCGTTGCGTCAACCAGGCCACCCACTCCCACGCGCGAGTAACCATGCCTTGATTCGGAGCAAGGGGTGCACCAGCGCCCCGCGGCCAGCGTCTTGCAGCGCCACCCTTACGCGCCGCCGAAGTGAGTGAGACACGATGCCATGGATCGACGGCGCGATGCCGCAGCACACCACCGAAACAGTCTGGAATACGGGCCTCGCCGGAACGAGCGTGGAGGCTCATGGCCGATCGCTGGCGGTCGGCCGCGGAGACGGCTGGGCTCCGGAAGACTTGCTTCTGGTCGCGGCGGAAAGCGGCTTCATGAGTGCGCTGCTCGCGCTCGCCGATCAGGCGGGCATCGACGTGCTCGGCTACGTGTCGAAAGGCGACCTGCCTGAAAAGCGGACCAACGGCGCGCCGGCGATGATCGGACTGATGCCCTGCGTGATCGTCGGCTCGGACGCCGATGCGACCCGCATTCACCGGATCGCCGAGCGCGTTCTCCGCGAATCGACCGTGGCGCGTCTGCTCGGCGAACACCTGCACGTCATGCTCGACGTTCGAACCGTTGGCGGCGACCCGCTTCGATGATCACGGCTCGGCGGCCGATACAGACCCTGGCCGAGTACTACTCTGATCCCTTCGTGCGGCTGCGCATGCGCGAATACTGCGGGGGTGCGTCGGAGCGCCAGCCGACATGCGTGTATTTAGCGGCCGTCCGTGGCGTCGACGGACCGCAGAGCAGCTGGGATCGGGCGCCACGCTTCCCGGTGGATGCGTCCGCAATGCTGCTCGGCGGTGGTGCCGACGTCGCCCGCTCGATGTGGGACCGGTTCAACCTGCTCGTCCATCTCGACATCGATTACCAGAACATCGACGTGCCGGGCGAGCCGTATCATCACCCGACCGAGGTCTTCTTCAAGCTCGAACCGGTCTATCGCGCGACCCGACACGTGCTCCGGCGGTTCGGTCTGCCGCTGCTCGCCGTCATGACCGGGCGCGGCTATCACTTTACCGGTCGAGTGCCGCTCGAGGCACCGGTCATCGACGACCTCGCGGCCATCGTCGGCGACACGCCGCGGTGGGCCGTCTCGGTCGCCGACCGTCGGCCGCCCTGGATGGCCGCCGAAATCACACCGCGGCACGCGCGCGCGTACACCGCCCTCGGCATGCTGATGGAATTTGTCGCGCATCACATCCTCAAACGGGCGCGCCACCACACCCCGGTGCCCATCGTGCTGAACGGAACCGTCGTCGGAACCGGACTGGCGGGCCGTGAATGCATCTCGCTCGACGTGTCCTACGCGGGCGATCCCCTCGACGTCCGCCACGTGCGCGTGGCCTTCAGCAGCTATCAAAAGCACCGATTGCGCCCCGATCTCGTCGATCATCTGGCGGCGTCGCGACGCGCCCCGTTCATCGCGCTGCCCCGAAGCCGGGGGTCGCTCGAATATCTCCTGTCGGGCGGCCGGGAGCTCCGGCACGCGGCGCGCGCCGCCCGCAGCGTGTCAGCGCAGATTCCGGTCGCGACCGAAGGGGTGGCGCGGCTCCTCCACGCGTACCACGTGTCGCGGCTGGCCGGATTTCATCGCGCGTTCTACGCCGCACCGAGGCCCGACGCCGGATTGTTCGACGGCCTGCTGCGATCGCCGCGGTGGTCGCAGCTGCCCGACTGCGTGCGGCTTCCGCTCCTCGCGCCGAACGACGGGCTGCTGCAGCCGGCGGTCATCCAGCACGTCACCCGAGTTCTGATGTCAGAGGGTCTGGGGGCGCGCGAGGTCGCGGCGATTGTGCAGTCGCGCTACGCGGCCGACTTCGACTGGGGGCCGCGCTGGTTCTGGCTCGACGGGTCGACGCGCGCGGAGTTCGACGTGCGCGTCTTCGCCGGCTTGATGGCCGTCGGCCTCGACCGCGGGATCGATTTCAACTGCCGTTCGGCGCAGGAAAAAGACCTCTGTCCTGGTCGGCCGTGTTCCCTCGACCTGCGCGTCAACCAGCAACGGCTCCTGGACCGCGTGTCGGCATGAAATGGCAGTTTGCCGCCGCGACCGGCTCCTGCGCGGATCGTCCCGTCCTCGCCACGGTCGATGCCTTGCACGATGCGGGCATTATGGCCGTGGAGCTCGGCACCCCGCCCGGGCACTTCGATCCCTGGTCACACGACGCGGTCCGGGCGCTGCGAACCCGGCTGCGGCAGCTCGCGGTCAAGCCCGTGTCCATCCATGCGCCGTTCGGAGGGTTGCTCGACCTCACCGATCCGAACCCCCATCACCGCCACGCCGCCATCGGTGCGGTGCTGTCGGCGGCGACGGCCGTGCGCGAAGTCGGCGGCTCGCGCGTGGTCGTGCACGTGAGCGACGTGCCCCGCGCGGGACAACAGGTCGGCGCCCGTCTGGGCCATGCCGTCGAGTCGATCAACGTGCTCGCGCGGGCGCTCCAGCAGATGTCGGTGACGCTGGTGATCGAAACCCCGTTGCCGCACCTCATCGGCGGCGATCCCGGCGAGTTTGCGACCGTCATCGAGCGGCTGCTGCTGCCGGTCGGCGTCTGTCTCGACACCTCCCATACGACCATTGGAGGGCATTGGGATCAGTTCGTTCGTCTGGCCGGCCCGCACCTGATTCATGTGCACGCCAACGATCACCGCGGCCACGCGGACGATCACCTGCCGCCCGGCGAGGGGATCATCGACTGGCACCACGTCCGCACGTCACTCGAACACATCGATTTCACCGGCTGGATCGTGCTCGAAATCGCGTGTCCGGAGTCGCCGATGGTGCCGTACTTCACGCAGGCGTTCCGGCGCACCCGCGAACTGTTCGGGGATTGACCGCGCCCTCACGGAGAGGGACACCCCCCACGCGGCGGGAGCGCGGCCGTGATGCGCCTCAACGAGGCGCGTCGGGGCGCGGTCACCACGTGATCCTGCTCGGCATCGTTGATCGCCATCGCCCCGACGGTCGCGTCGAGATATCCCTGCTGCGCCGCGATGTTCGTGGTCGGAATCAATTGGCCCACGACGTGGACGCGGCCGAGACGAGTCCGGAGCGTCGCGGTCTTGGGCGAAATCTGCGGGACGGCGGCCGGCAAAATGTAGTACTGCGCGACGGCGTTGAAAGGCGCGCATCCCAGGAGCGACAGCGGCGGTTCCGATCCGGGCGCGGGGTCCACTCGTGGCGGTTGCGCCGCGGCCAGCTGAGTTCCGGCTGCCAGGGCGCATACAACAATGGCGAAAATCCGCACAGAGCACCTCCGGATCAACCGGCGGGCTCTGCCAGGGGTGGAGCAAGTGAGATGCCGCAGAGCCCGTGGCCGGCTCCGGCCTTGCACGAATTTCCGGGCAGGAGTAGCTCGGATGCGTGCCACGTTACTCGCACTCATGATCGCGACGGGCTTCGGGTTGTCGGTCACCGACGGCCGGTTGATAGCCGCGGCGCCGCCTCGGTTTCGAGTGCTCACCACCGATCCGCTCGACGGGGTGAGGGGGCTTCAGGTGTACACCGTTCGAGACGAGCAGAGCGGGCAGTGCTACGCCGTGTTCGTTCTCGCCACGGCCGAAGGCGAGCCGTTCGTACCGGACGTGGGTGTCCTCTCGCCGGGCGAACGATCTGAAAAGGTGCAGCTGGCTCGGCGCTTGACGAGTCTGCTCGCAACCCGTGACCAGCAGATCGCCGACCTGCGCGCGCGGGCCCGCGACGTCATGTGGACAGTTCAGTACGAGGCGGCGCGCGAGCAGATCGAGCAGGACTACGAACGGGCGGTCCGTGAACTGCTGCCCGGGCTGTACCCGGCCGCACAGGTCGCTCCGGGATGGCGGACGACCTCGACCGAGGAGCTCGACAACGCCGTCCGGGTGGCCATCGCCGAAGGGCAGGCCGAGGAGGCAGCGCAGGCGCGAGCGGCGGCCAACAACGAGGTGCTGCGCCGGTTGGGCACACCCCGACAACCAGGCGTTGCGGTCACCGGGCCCATCGCCTGCACCGGGGTGAAGCGGTGAGCGACCGGTCACGGTGATCCGATCACGACGGGCCGTCAGTTCGCTCGACCGCGGCGCGACTCTCGGCATTTGCGTGACGGTACGCCGGATGCAGAGCGACGAGCTGTACCCCGTCGTTCATGAGCGCCGCCGACCGCGTTTACGTGTACGTCGCAAGCTACCTTCGTCTTCGCGACGCGCGCACCGACTACCAGGTGCTGACCGAGCGCTGCGCCGGCCTGATCGTCCACACCTACGAAACCACCATCGTGAGCCGCGACCTCGACGGCAAACTGAAAATCGCCACCGTGCAGTCACCGGCCGCCGGTAAAGCGTGGCTCGGACTGGCCGCTGGCGAGCTTGGCGGACTGTTCTTTCCGCCATTTCTCGGGTGGGATGACCCGGGCGCGGATGATGATCCGCTGGCCCTGGGACCCTTCTGGCTCGGCCTCTCGCCCACGGACCTGCGCGTGATCGCCGATATGCTCGACCCGAGCGCCGCTGCCGTGATCGTGATCAGCGAATCCGAACTGACGACCGTGGTGACCGACACGCTGCGCGGGACCTTCAAGATGTTCCACAAGCTGATGACGACCGCGGCCTGGCGCCCCCTTCCGGCCCCGCCTGCCGATGTCCCCCGTATCGATCGTCGAGGCCGACTCACGCTCCGCTGATCGCGACCCCTTTACTGGTTGACCAAAACGGCGCGTTTGCGCGGCGCTGGCTGCGCGGTGGATGAGACGCTTGCCGGGAACTGCATCCGGTACAGGCGCGCGTACACGCGGTTGCGGGCAACCAGCTCCTCGTGCGTGCCGCGCTCGGCGATCGAGCCGTCATGCAGGACGAAGATCACGTCGGCCCGGCGAACGGTTGCGAGCCGGTGCGCGATGGTAATCGAGGTTCGTCCCTCCATCAGGCGTTCGAGGCCTGCGAAGATCAACTCTTCGGCCTCCGGGTCGAGCGCCGCTGACGGCTCGTCGAGCAGCAGGATGGGTGCATCCCGGACGATGGCGCGCGCAATGGTGATCCGCTGGCGCTGGCCGCCCGACAGCGTTTCGCCGCGTTCGCCGACCATCGTGTCGAAGCCGCGCGGCAGCTTCGCGACGAACTCGGTCACATGCGCCAGCGTCGCGGCACGCAGGACGTCGGTCGCAGTCGCGCCGCGACGCCCGTAGGCGATGTTCTCGGCGATCGTGGCGCGGAACAGAATCGGTTCCTGCAGCACCACGCTCACCTGTTCGCGCAGCGACTGCAGCGTGTAACTGCGCACGTCGCGATCGTCGATGCGCAGTTCGCCGGCCAGCACGTCGTGGAGACGTGGAATGAGGCCGATCAACGTCGATTTGCCGCTGCCGGTCGGTCCGACAATCGCCGCGCGCTCGCCCGGCTGGACGACGAGGTTCACGTCCGTCAGCACCGGAACGGCCGGGTCATAGCCGAACCGCACATGATCGAAGGCGATGCGTCCACGAAACCGGCTCGCGGCGCGGGCGCCAGGCACGTCGCGCACCACGCGCTCGCCTTCCATGATTTCGCCGACGCGCTCGAAGGCGATGGCCGCTTTTGACAGCGTGTCGGTCATCTTGGAGAGATCTCTCATCGGCTTGTACATCTTCGCGAGATACAGCACGAAGACGAGCAGCGCACCGGCGGTCAGGCGACCCTGCAGGACGAGGCGCGCGCCGAACCACAGGACCAGCCCGGTCCCGACCGCTACGATCACGTCAACCAGCGGCGGCAGCGCCGCCTTCAGGCTGCGTGCGCGCAGCGCCAGCGCGACGCTCTCCTGGCTCTCGCGATCGAGGCGACTCTCTTCGAAGTCTTCGCGCGCAAAGGTCTTCACGACGCGTGCCGACGCGATCGATTCCTGCACGACCGACGCGAGGTCGCTCTCCTTCTTTCTGACCGCGCGGGCGGCCGCCTTGATCCGCCCGGTGTACTGGTACACGACGAAGAACAGCATCGGCGCGATCGAGAGTGCGATGAGGCTGAACTGCCAGTTCATCACGATCATCACGATCGCCATCCCCACGAGCGTCACCAGGTCGAGCATGATGCCGAGCACCGCCGTCGAGATGAACTCTTCCGCGGCATCGATGTCGCTCGTCAGCCTGATGACCATGTCACCCGTCCGCTGACGCTCGTAGAAGGAGAGCGAGAGCCGCTGAATGTGGTGGTACAGCATGCGACGCATGTCGTAGCCGACGCGCTTGCCGACCGTCGTGGACAGGTACTTCTCCGTGTATTGGGTGACGGCACCGACGACGGCGATGACGACGATGGCCACCGCCGCGAGCGTCAGCAGCGCGAGGGGCTCGTGGTCGTGCTGCATCCACGACGACACCCACCCGGCCGTGTGCTTCGAGCCGATCACGCTGTCGAAGACCAGTTTCAACGGCCACGGTTCCAGCAAGTCGGCGGCGCCGGCAATCACCATCGCGATGAGCGCGATGAGGAGCAGCCGCCAATACGGGCGCAGCAGCCGCGACAGACTGACGACGCCCGAGCTCATGGCGTTGGTCCTGGCGGATCCGTGTCCGGGACCGCCGCTTCCGCCTCCGCCCGCCACAGGCGCTCGACTCGCCGCAGGTATCGGCCTGGTTTGTCGCTGTAAATCCGCACGGCCAGCAGCTCGGCGTGTCGCCGCAGATACCGTTGGTAGCACGACACGACACGCAGGCACTGGGCGGTTTCCTGCCGGCTCAGCTGCCCGTCGGTGATGAGCACGTCCCGCAGCAAGATGACGTTGTGGTATTCGCCGAGCACGCCATCGAGCGCCTCGATGCGCTTTTGATAGCCCATCAAGTGATTGCCGCACCGGTCCTCGACCAGCCGCACGTGGAACCAGTGGTCTTTCACGTACCGCCGAAACGCGTGGTAGTGGGCCGCCTTTGGTTTGGCCCACGCATGAATCATCGCCTGGCGCGCGCGCCGATAGCTTTCTTCGAGCCCGGGCGCGATCGCCTCGAATCCCTCGCCGCGGATCGTCCACTGCTTCAAGCGGTCGCGCTCGCTCTTGAGCCTCGCCGCCGCCGTCTCGACGACGCCTTGCACGTCGGCTTCATGGTCGGTGTGCGCGCCGCGATCCCGCAGGCGAGCGCGAATCGACGCCACCGAGCGTTTCGGCAGCGTCTTGCGGTAGCGGTGGGCCAGTTGGTCGAGCGTGGCGATGATCCCCTGTCCATCGGCGACCGGTGCCAGCATCCGGCTGACATCCTTCAGGTCGCGGTCGACCGCGCGGTACGCTTTGTCCAGCACCGGCTGCACGAGCCGGAGGATGGCGCGAATCTTTTTGACGCGGCGGCGCGCGTCATGAATCGCTTCATCGCTTTCAGGGTCGCCCACCGTGCGCAGCTCGGAAATGGCGACTTCGAGCTGCCGCAGGACGATCCGTCGAATCTCGGTCGCGATGGATGTGTCGCTTTTCAGACGGAATGCCACGGTCGGTCTCCTTCATTGCGTTTGGCGAAGCGCCCGACACGGAGTAGTGCAGCAGCGCCGAATGCGAGGAGCGATCCGGCGGCTGTTGCCAGGGCGCCGATCGTGAGCTGGGCCAGCATCGGTCCGATCGACACGGTGCCGGCGACGAAGAACAACGCGAAGGTGAACCCGGTCGACGCCGCGAGCGCGATGACGGCCACTTCGCGCCAGCCGATCCGGCGCGGCAGGTGCAGACCTGCCATGACGGCGATTCCAACGCCGATCGCGATGCCGAGCGGTCGGCCGGCCAGCGCCGCCAGCAGGACCGCCCACGTGCCGGTGTCGTAACCGCGCAGGACCACCCCGCCGTTGACGAGCCCGAACAGCAGCAGGATGGCCTGCACCGCGGCGTTCCACTCGTGCTCGAAGTGGTGGACGGCATCGTCGTCGGGCGGATCCGCGAACAGGTTGAGCCGGCGCGGCTCGTGGGGCAGGAAGGGGACGATCGGGACGAGCGCGAACGCCGGATGCAGGCCTTCGATATAGAACGCGAGCCAGGACAGCGAGCCGCTCAGCATGAGATAGGGCCAGAACGCGCGAATCCGGGCCGC
>JBPYEE010000257.1:0-4181 GCA_051985095.1 Vicinamibacterales bacterium
GCAACGTCAGTCTCTACAATGAAACCGACGGCAACGCGATCTACCCGACGCCGATCATCGGTGTCGTCGGGCTGCTCGACCAGGCGGATTGCCTGGTCGGGGCGCGGTTTCAGAACTCGGGCGACGCGATCGTCCTGCTCGGTGAAGGAACCGGCGAGCTCGGGGGGAGCGAGTACCTCAAGGTGGTGCATGGCCTCGTCGGCGGGCTGCCGCCGGCGCTGGACCTGGCTCGCGAACGGGCACTGCAGGAACTGCTGGTGAGGCTGGCCGCCGATCGGCTCGTCCGGTCGGCCCACGACTGCTCGGACGGCGGACTGGCGGTCACCATTGCGGAGTCCTGCTTTGACACCAACGGGATCGGCGCGGAAGTCGAGATCGGCGCCGTGCCGGTCGCCCACGACGCGGCGCTCGATGGCGCGGCCGCGCTGTTTGGAGAATCGGCGTCGCGCGTCATCATCTCCGTCTCGCCGGACGACGTGCCCGCTGTCCTGGAGCGGGCGGCCGCAGCCGCTGTACCGGCGCACGTCGTGGGCGAAACCGGAGGCAATCGATTGCGGATCTCGATCGCCGGCGAGACGGCGATCGATCTCGCCGTCGACGACGCCGAGCGGATCTGGTCGACGGCGATTGGAAACGCGTTTGCGAAGCGGGTTGCCTGAGCCATGTTCGACAAACTGAAGGAAGAATGCGGCGTGTTCGGTATCTTCGGCCATCCCGAGGCGTCGAACATGACCTATCTCGGCCTCTACGCGCTGCAACACCGCGGACAGGAGAGCGCCGGGATCGCCGCGTCGGATGGCGAACACATCCGGATCTCGCGAGCGATGGGGTACGTCGCCGACGCGTTCGACAGCCGGGCGCTCGCCGAGTTGCCCGGTCATCTGGCGATCGGCCACGTCCGCTATTCGACGGCCGGCGAGAGCGCGCTCGCCAACGCGCAGCCGATCCTGATCGAATGCGCGCACGGCGAGATCGCGATCTGTCACAACGGCAATCTCGTGAATGCCAAGGAGCTCCGGGAGGAGCTCGTTCGCGAGGGCTCGATCTTTCAATCGAGCAGCGACACGGAAGTCATTCTGCACCTCTACGCGAAGTCGAAGGCGCGCCTCGTCGAGGACGCGATCGTCGAATCGGTGTCGCAGGTGCGGGGCGCCTTCTCGCTCGTGATGCTGACGCGCGATCGCCTCGTCGCGGTTCGCGATCCGCATGGGTTTCGGCCGCTCGCGCTCGGCCGCCTCGGCGACGCGTACGTGGTCTGCTCGGAAACCTGTGCCATGGATTTGATCGGCGCGAGCTATCTGCGCGACGTCGAGCCAGGCGAGGTCCTGGTGATTTCGCCCGACGGCGTCCGATCGATCATGCCGTTTCCGCCGGCGCCGCTGGCGCACTGCATCTTCGAACACGTGTATTTCGCCCGCCCCGACAGCTACGTGTTCGGCAAGAGTGTGAACGAGGTGCGCACGGAACTCGGTCGCGTCCTGGCGCGCGAATGTCCGGTCGACGCCGACGTGGTGGTGCCCGTCCCCGACTCGGGCGTCTGTGCGGCGATGGGATTTGCGGAGCAGTCGGGCGTGCCGCTGCGGATGGGGCTCATCCGCAACCACTACGTCGGCCGGACGTTCATCGAGCCGCAGTCGTCGATTCGCAACTTCGGCGTGCGCGTCAAACTCAATCCGGTGCGCAGCATTCTCGACCGTCAGCGGGTGATCCTCGTCGACGACTCGATCGTCCGCGGCACGACGAGCCGGAAGATTGTCCGGATGGTGCGCGCGGCGGGGGCGCGCGAAGTGCACGTTCGGATCAGCTGTCCGCCGACCATTTCCCCCTGTTTTTATGGCGTCGACACGCCGCGGCGGGCGGAGTTGATCGCGGCGACGCACTCGCTCGACGAAATCCGATCGTATCTGGAGGCCGACAGCGTGGCCTACCTGAGCCTTGAGGGGCTGCTCAGTACGGTCGCGCCGCAGCGCGGCTCGTACTGCACGTCGTGCTATACCGGGGTCTACCCCGTGGAATTTCCGCGCGATGAAGCCAGCTACTTGCAATTGGCGCTGAAGCTCGATAAAGAACCCGTGACGCCCTGACGTCCCGATGAAGCCGCGACACCGCCTGCCCAAGCCGCCCCTGCTGCCGCGCGCGGCGCTGATGCTGGCGGGGCTGTGCGTCCTCGGGGGCGTCGCGGTCCGCACGCAGGAACCCAACGCGCCGCAGGCGGTCTCGCCGGCGCAGCTGCAGGCGGCCATCAACAAGCTGGGCGATCTCGATTACGCCACGCGCACCGGCGCGTCGCGGCTCGTGCGCCGGACGCCGGCATCGCAGGCGGTTCCGGCGCTGATCCGCGCCGTGTCCGAGCATGCCGACGGCTATGTTCGATATCGCGCGCTCGTCCTGCTGACGGGCTTCAACGATCCGCGCGCGAAGGACTCGATGCACGAGGCGCTGACGAGTCCCAATGATCGCCTGCGCACGGTCGCGTACAACTACTACGAGCACAACCGGGATCCCTCACTGTTGCCGCAGTTTGTCAAGGCGCTCGACGCCGAGCAGGGTGAATTCGTGCGTCCGCCACTGGTCCGGGCGCTGACCTCGACGATCGCGTCGGGCGAGGCGAGTGCAACCGACGCGGCGCGGCAACTGCTCGTGCGCGACGTGTCGCGCGGGCAGGACTATTTCCGCAGCAGCGTCATCGAGGCCCTCGGCGACTACAAGGCGTCGTACGCCTACGACGCGATCACCGCCGTCGCGAAACTCGACGGTCCGCTGCAGGACGACGCCGCGCTGGCGCTCGGCAAGATCGGCGACAAGCGCGCGCTCGAGACGCTCGCGCAGCTGCAGCGAACCGCGCCGCGGCAGGTCCAGCCGTCCCTCGCCGCGGCGATCTGCCTGCTCGGTGTGAACTGCAGCTCGCACGAGAACTACCTCGTCGAGACGCTCAAGTTCAGCCAGAAAAATCCCGGCTATCAGGCGCTGCTGCGCGCCGCCGCCGCGGGGCTCGGCGCGCTCGGCGTGGCCGGCCATCAGGAGGCGGCGGCGGCGCTGTTCGACATTGGCATTCCCGCGAAAGAGGACTTCCTGCGCGCGCCGGCGGCGCTGGCTCTCGGCACGATCGCCCTCCGGAACACGGCGCTCATGATGACGCTGCTCGAGCAATACCCCAATCGGGACGCGGCGGTCGCCTTGCTCGCCGAAGGGTTCGATATGCTCGAGGAAGATCTCGACAAGGAGCGGTTCTTCGTCCTCGCGCGGCGGACGTACTGGGAGGCGCCCGCGAGTTCGCCGCGGCGGGCGCTGATGCAAACGCTCATCGGGAAGCTCGACTTCTGATGGACTACCGGCAGTCGGGCGTCGATATCGACGCGGGGAACGACACCGTTCGCCGCATCACATCGCTTGCGCGATCGACGTTCACGCCGGGTGTGCTGTCCGAGATCGGATCGTTTGGCGGACTGTTCCATCTCGACCGCGATCGGTTTCCCGATCCCGTCCTCGTGTCGAGCGCCGACGGCGTCGGCACGAAACTGAAGGTTGCCTTTCTGACCGGTCGGCACGACACGATCGGCGCCGACCTCGTCAACCACTGCGTCAATGACATCCTCGTGCAGGGCGCGGAGCCGCTGTTCTTCCTCGATTACCTCGCGACCGGCCGCCTCTGTCCCCCGGTGGCCGAGCAAATCGTTGCCGGCATCGCGCGCGCCTGCCGCGAGAACGGCTGCGCGCTCGTCGGCGGCGAAACGGCGGAGATGCCCGGCTTTTACGCCGACGGCGAATACGATCTCGCCGGGTTCATCGTCGGCGCGGTCGAGCGATCGAAACTCATCGACGGACGGGCGATCGTCCCGGGCGACGTCCTCATCGGACTGCCGTCGGCCGGCCTGCACACCAACGGCTACTCGCTCGCCCGGCGCGTCTTCTTCGAGACGCTGGGCTGGACGGTCGACACCGTCGTGAGCGACCTGAACACGACGCTGGGGGACGCGTTGCTGGCCACGCATCGATCGTACCTGCCGGTCATCCGGCCGCTGCTCGACGGGCCGGACCTCAAGGGTCTGGCGCACGTGACCGGCGGCGGCATCACCGAGAATCTGCCGCGGATTCTTCCCGACGGGTGCGCCGCCGTGATCGAGCGCCGCGCCTGGCAGGTGCCGCCAATCTTCGCGTTGCTCCAGCGGGCGGGCGGTATC
>JBPYEE010000258.1:0-6270 GCA_051985095.1 Vicinamibacterales bacterium
GTCAATTGCG
This sequence comes from Vicinamibacterales bacterium, assembly GCA_051985095.1. Taxonomy (GTDB): domain Bacteria; phylum Acidobacteriota; class Vicinamibacteria; order Vicinamibacterales; family CAVVIG01; genus Gp6-AA45. The sequence continues at coordinate 11 of JBPYEE010000258.1, forward strand.
CGCTGACGGCACAATGGATGAGTAGCGCCGCGACTGTCGAATCAACGCCGCCACTGAGCGCGCACACTACCCGCTGTCCGCCCACCTGCTTTCGTATCCGCTCGGTCGCCTCCTGAACAAACGACGCCATCGTCCAGTCGCCCGTGCAGCCGCAGATGCCAAAGGCAAAATTCCTGAGGATTTCAAGCCCGCGCTCGGTGTGGACCACTTCGGGATGGAACAGAATGGCGTACAGGCGTCGCGATGCCTGCTGCATCGCCGCAACCGGAGCGTTGGCGCTGGTGGCGACGACCGAGAATCCCGCGGGCGCGGCAGCGACGAAGTCGCCGTGACTGGCCCAGACACGGATCTCGGAGGGGACATCGGCGAACAGGGCGCACACCTCGCCGGATCCGGCGTCGCCGCCGGCGGCATGGCGGCGATCGGTAATCGTAACGGTGGCGTGTCCGAATTCACGCTGCGGCGCCGCCTCGACTCGGCCGCCGAGCGCGTGCGCCATCAGTTGCATGCCGTAACAGATTCCGAGCACCGGCACGCCGATCTCGAACACCGCGGGATCGCATTTCGGCGCCCCTGCGTCGGATACGCTCTTCGGTCCGCCCGACAGGATGATGCCGACGGGCTGTCGCGCCCGGATCGCGTCGGCGCCAGTGTCGGGCGGCCACACTTCCGAGTACACCGACAGCTCGCGCAGCCGCCGCGCGATCAGCTGCGTGTACTGCGATCCGAAATCCAGAACGAGAACGGTTTGGTGGGACACTTGGGACCGAAGGATAGACGCTATTATAACGGGGTGGCGAAGCGGCGAACCACAAGATGTTGTAGTGTTGTCCTGCTCGTCGCTTCGACGCTCGTGGCGGCGCGGGCGACGTCGAGGTCGGCCGCCTCCGATCCCGGCCCGCTGCCGCTGACGCCGGCGAGCACCGTCTGGAAGCTCGCGCTGAACGCGCATCTCATCCAGCCGCCCGCCTACGACGAAACGCACGCCTATTTCGCGCTCGAAGGGAACCGCATCGCCGCGTACGCCTTATGGCCCGGAACCCGCCTGTGGATTGTTGAGGCGAGTCCGGTGAGCGCGATCACCACCGGTGGCGGATTGTTGTTCTTCACAACCGACGATCGACTCGTCGCGCTCGACGCCTCCGATGGATCACCCGCGTGGTCGACGGCGCTGGACGGACCGATCGCTGTACCCCTCGTATGGGCGAACGGCTGGTTGATCGCGGCGCGGCGAAACGGCACCGTTGCCGCGTTGCGCGCCAAGGACGGCACGGTGGTCTGGCAGCACGACCTGGGAGCGCCGGCGCATGCAGCCCTGGCGGTCGCAGGCGACCGCGTGTATGTCCCGGCGGCCAACGACCTGGTCGTCGCGCTGCAGATCGAGAGCGGCGACCAGCTGTGGCAACGCCGCCTCGGCGGGATGCCGAATGACATTCTGGCGGCCGACGATCGTGTGTTTGTCGGGTCGACGGATCACTACCTGTACTGCATCGATGTGTCGGACGGGCGCGTCGACTGGCGCACGCGAGCGGGCTCTGAGGTGATCGGGTTGCCAGCCATCGACGAGCGCCGGTTGTATTTCGTTTCGCTCGACAACGTCGTCCGAGCCGTCAATCGCGGCCACGGCGTGCAGCAGTGGATTCAGATGCTGAATTTCCGGCCGATGAGCGGCCCCGTGATGGCGGGCGCGTCTGTCGTCGTCAACGGCGCGCAGTCATCGCTGCGCGCCTTGGATCTCAAGCTGGGCAAGTCAGCCGGCGACATCAGCGTGGACGGACTCATCGCGGCACCGGTGCATGCGGTGTCTCTGGCGACCGAGCCGCCAGCCATCGTCGTGGTGACGCGTGACGTTGCGGCGGGCGACAGCGTGACGCTCGTGGCACGAACCCTCGACCCACCCGTCACGCCGTTCGCGTCGCTCGCGAACTCGCTCTCACAGGTGCCGCGGCTGTCGCCCGGCGGCTAGCGGACCGCATGTAGACGGTCAGATACGCGCCCAGGGCGGCGAGACCGAGGTATTCGAACACGAGTCCGCGCAGCAGCAGCGCCCCAATTTGCAGCGGGAATACCGCCAGGCCGACGAGCGGCACGAAGGCGATCAGCCCGACGCCCGACCACGCCAGAAACGACGCGAATGTGGCCCCAACGACGAGGGCGACTACTACCAGGAACACGCCGGCCAGGGTGCGAAATTCCGCTTTGACGAAGCGGCCGACGGTCGCCATCCCGTCGAGGACGCCGACGCCTTCGACGGCGATGGCGATTTGGGTCAACAGGTACAACAGGTTGATGACCGTAATCCACCCGATCAGCGCGGTCGCGGCCAGGGCCGCAATGAAGGTCCACCCAATCACGAAGACACCGCCGGCCGCGAACCGGTAGCCGTACGCGACGAACGCAATATAAGCGCCGGCCGACACGCCGTAGACCGCGATCAGCACCACCCCGAGCGAGATATAGGGATGGAACAGGCGCGAGCACCCGTTGGTGAATCGTTGCAGGGTGAATCGCGAGGCGCTCCGGAGACTCTCGAGCGTGATCGGTTCGCTCTCGATCGGGCCGGCGGTCTTTTCTGCCTCGAGGAGGACGTCGACAATCCCACCTTTGACGACGAACATCAGGACCGATCCGCCGAGCAGCACGATCATGAAGGCGGTGACGAATGCGACGAGTGCGAACGGTTCGGACAGAAGCGTGCTGGCGATCGTCGTGAAGATGTCACGCAGGCTGCCCTGCAGCAGCTCGCCCAGGTCACCGCCGAGCAGGACCGCGACGAGAATCGCCGCGCCGATGATGGGCACCGCGACGAGCGCCTGAAAGGTCGTTTCGGCCACGAACTGGATCGCGACGACCGGCCAGTTCGCGGCGGCCAGCAACGCGCCGCGTTTGAGCAGATGCTTGAGGTCCAATCGTTTTCAATATAACACCCGTGTATCCTTGGTTCGACGTGTTTCCCCTGCTGCGTATCGCCCGCGCCGGCGTCATCATCGCGGTGATCATTGGTGTCGGCGGCTGGGTGATCGAGCGCGCGCGGTTCGGCAGTTCCGACGAAACGGCTCGGGAGCGCGCCGATCTCGAGGTCCGGCGGCACATCGACGATGCGGCGGCGGGCCTGCGAGCCATGGCGACCCGAATTTCGGCGGCACGGGAGACGATCGAGGCGGCGCCCCGGGACCAGTCGGCCCTTCGGACGCTGTTCGGCCTGCTCGCGGCCGAGTTGCCCCCCGATGCGGTCGGACGAACCGGCCTGACCGTCTATGACCGGACCGGGACGCCGCTTGCCTGGGCAGGACGCGTCACCGACTTCCCGAAGGACCGCTACCAGTTCAGGGGCACCATCGCGCCGCCCGTGGCGGAAACCCTGGCGCCGGGAGCCCTCGGTCCACACCTGGTCCTCACCTCCCCGGGCCCGGGCGTGACGGTGGTCGCGGAACAGTCGTTCGGCTTGAGGCCGGCACCCCCGGGTCAGAGCGACACCGTCGTCCTGGCGACGTCAATCGTGCCGGTGACGGTCCGGGCGGGACCAGGGGAGCACCTGTTCGAGGCGGACGTGGAGCCCTCCGAAATCACGCGTGCGCGCGAGCAGTGGGATCGCACCACCGGCGCGGCCGTCGTCGCCGTCCTGGCGATCACGCTGCTCTTCTGCGCCGGACCGGCGATCGATTCGCGGCGCCTCGCCCGCTCGCGGCGTGGGGTAACCCTGGCGACCGTCGCCATTGCGGCGATCCTCGTCGGCGCGCGCGTGACCCTCTGGGCCGCCGCGCGATGGGCGTTCGGACCCCGTCCGATCACCGCGCCGTCGGAACTGCTGCTCACCGCTCTGGCGGCCGCCGCGCTCGTCTGGCTCGCAGTCGACAGTCTGGAACGCCGGCGGACCGCCATGCCACGGCGACCGCTGCTGCCCGATACGACCGGCACTGCCTCGCTGATCCTGGCGGTGTACGGTGGAGCGGGCGCAGCCGGGCTGTTCGTGCTCTGGGCGTATGAGCACGGTCTCCGGCGGCTCGTGTCGCAGTCGACCTTCGATCTCCTGCACTTTTCGCTGCACCCCCTCAGCGCCGAGAGGATCGCGCTGACGAGCGGGCTCGTCCTGCTCCACGCCGCGGTCCTGTGGACGGCCGCCGCGTTCGTCCTGGCGGCGGGCATCTGGTGGCGGACAACAGACGAGGCTCGATGGCACGCGCTCAAAACCATCGGCTGGTTGGCAGGCGTCGCGGTGGCGGGGTCGATCCTTCGTTCGGTCCCCGCCTCGACCCCCTTCCTGCCCCTGGCGGTCGCGCTCCTCGTTACCGCGGCGCTCGGCGTCACCGTGCACCAGGTGAGTGGCCGTCTTCGGCGGTCGTCGCAGTCAGCGCGGATGATCAGTGGGTTCGTCGCGCTGCTGGTCCCGGCGATCGCGATGTATCCCTCGGTCCTGGCGTTCGGCACCGAAACGAAAGAGCGGCTGATCGCCACGGAGTACGGGCCCCAAGCGACCAGTCAGCGCAGCGATCTCGAGCACCGCGTCCGAAGGACGCTGGAGGAAATCGACGCACGGCCGCCCGCAGAGCTCGCGCAGCTCGTCAGCGGCGTCAATGTCGACACGCCGACGACGGATCGCGCCTTTGTCGTCTGGTCTTGGACCGAGCTGGCGGTCCATCGGCTGACATCGGCGATCGAGTTGTTCAACGCCGACGGACGCCTCGTCAGCCGGTTCGAGCTCAGCCTGCCGGAATACTCGGTCATGCCGTTTCGTGCCACCTCGTGCCGCTGGCAAGACATCGTCGACGACGTGTCACCGCTCGGATCGAGCGATCGGCACGTGCTGCGAACCGGCCGGGGCATCTGCGATCACGGCCAAATCGTGGGCGGAATCGTCGTCCGCGCCATGCTCGATCCCCTGACGCTGCCCTTCATTTCGTCGCAGAGTCCGTATCTCGAATCGCTGCGCGGCAGCCGTGCCGCCCCACTCGAGGGCGTATTCGGCCGCGACATCGAGTTCGCGATGTACGGCTGGAGCCGCGCACCGACGTATGCCGCCGGATCGAGCGTGTGGCCCTTGCCCGACGACGTGTTCCAGCGGCTGGTTGAATCGCGTACCCCGTTCTGGGCGACGGTGAATCGCGACCAGGAGGCGTTCCGCGTCTATTTCCTGAGCGATCGCGGCGGCATCTACGCGCTCGGCTATCCGTTGCGATCGTGGCTCGGCCATTTGGTCAACCTGTCTGAACTGGTGCTGCTGGCCGGTGTGTTGTACGTGGCGCTGCTCATCGCCGGCAGCGTCTTCAGAGCGGCCGTGGTCCGCTCACCGGCGAGTGGCCGCTCGTTGCTCCGGGAAGTGCGGTCGAGCTTCTACCTGAAGTTGTTTTTCGCCTTCGTCGCGTCGGTCGTTGTGCCGGTCGCGATTCTAGCCGTCGCCACGCGTACGTACTTTGCGAATCAGCTGATCGCCGGTTCCGAGGATGCGGCCGCAAAGAGCGTCACGACCGTGGAACGACTCGTCGAGGACTACGCCACGCTGCAGCAACGCGGCACGGGCGCCCTCAACATCGACGATCAGATCATGGTCCTCATCCGACGCGCGATCGACGACGAGGTCAACCTCTACAACCGGCAGCGGCTGCAGGCCACCAGCGCACGCGACCTGTTCGCGACGCAGATCCTGTCGACACGGACGCCGGCCGAGGTGTACCGCGCCGTGCTCCTCGATCGGCTGCCGAACTTCGTCACCGACCAGCACGTCGGCGACTTCACGTACCGTCTTGCCGCCGCTCCGGTCCGGACTGGCGGGCGCGATGGCGTCGTGACCGTGCCCCTCGCGAATCGCCAGCAGGATATCGAGCAGCGGATCGACGAACTGGATCGCCGTGTGCTGTCGGGAGCCCTTCTCTTCAGCCTGCTCGGCGCCGCCCTCGGGTACTGGATGGCCGAGCGGATCGCCGATCCGGTGAACCGGCTCACGCGGGCAACGCGCCGTATCGCGCGCGGCGATCTCGACGCACGGATTGCGGCCACCTCGTCGGACGAGCTGCGGCGGCTCGTCGATGATTTCAACCAGATGGCCGCGGACCTCCAGCGGCAGCGCACCGAGCTCGAACGAACGCAGCGGCTCGAAGCCTGGGCTGAGATGGCGCGGCAGGTTGCGCATGACATCAAGAACCCGCTGACGCCGATCCAGCTGTCGGCCGAGCATGCGCGGCGCGTGAACCTGGACCGCGGCGCACCGCTGTCGCCGGTGCTCGACGAGTGCGTCAACGCGATCCTCACCCAGGTCAAGCTCC
>JBPYEE010000259.1:0-3989 GCA_051985095.1 Vicinamibacterales bacterium
GCCAGGCAGACCGTAGATCAATTCCGACGTCCAGCACCTTATTCGGCGTATGAGTGCTGAAACCACCTCTGGGGCACTCTGCGCATCCACGGCGAGGTGCTGAAGCTGAGCATCGCCGTCTAGGAAACGGACGGTGTCGCGGTATCTGCCCGACCGAAGGAGAGGCCGGTCCCGGACGTGGCGAACATTCGTTCCGAACCACTTCGGTGACCTTACGTGCGACTCGGCCGTTGCATCGTCGGAACTGCCCGGCGATAACGGAGTCGCTGACACCGATTGGTCTTCGTTTGACTTGGCTCCGGCCGTTGGCGACCGCGGCGCATCTCCAACCACGCCGCGATTACAGTTGGCGCTCTTTCGGCTCATTGGATGTCTCTTCGCTCGCGGGATGCCTTTGCCTCGCCAGAACCCAACCTCTTTATGCGGCTGACGGTAGAAGGCCACGCTCGCGCAGCACAGAGACGACGTCGGTCTGCAGAAGGTAAAGAATGATCTGCGGCGAGTCGCCGCCTTTGTCCACGATAAAGGTGGAAGGCACGATTACTGGTTCGGCACTCGCCCTAAAATCCCACTGCCAAATCGTTCTGGCGAGGATGTAACGCTCGGACAGCGGGGTTTCCTCGCATGCCATCAACGTGGTGGTGTGCGGGCCAGCCGAGTCCAATAGCCGCTTGCGTTCGGATACTTTCCCGAGGAGAGCGTCCCGAGCGATCATCAGCGCCGCATGAGGCCCGGCAACCAGAATGGTGGGCGCATACAGGGCAGCGAGGCGATCAGGACTGGTGGCAGTCAGCGTCTGAAAGAAGGAGCGGAGCCCCTCTGGTGCGACGTCGTAGGATGTCATATGAACCTCCGTTAATAATTATACCATATCTTGGATTATTATTCAACGATTGTTATTCAACAGACCGAGTGCAGTAGACGTCGCGGCTTTGCCTGTAGGTTCAGAGTCGCTAGTCATCACAAGTCGCCAGCGAGAACGTTGGTCCGGAATTAGTCGATTCGGTGCTGCGAAGCAACAGGGTCAGCGAGACGATCGTCGCCATCAAGGAACCCGGTCGGACGGAGCGGTTGAAGTTGATGCTGATTGGCCTGCTCCCGTATCACCCGCAATACCTGCCCAAAGGAACCGTGTACGATGCGGAACTGCAGGCACCGTTACGCTTCGGGCTGTGGCGCCGCTCCGTTCTGAACCGGACGGAACCGCGCCGGCGCCGTCGAGCATGCTGCGAGCTCGATTGACCAGCACGCTCGAGTCAGCCACGAGTGCGCGCGGCGCGCGTCGACACCGTGGTCACCGAGCCGGTCTTATCCGCTGATCATCAATTGGTATTTCCGGAAGGGACACGGCTCATCGGCGAAGTGACGGTCGCGCACCGGGCTCGGTGGTTCCGTCGCAACGGCGAGCTCCGGTTCCTCTTCGAGCGCGTGCAGATGCCGCTACGCGAGCGAACATTGCTCGCCTCGTTACACTCTCTGGAGGTCAGCCCGGACCAGTCCATGGCGGTCGACGAGGAAGGGGGCACTCGCGCCACAGATTCAAAGACGCACTTTATCGCGCCGGCGGTGGCTGCCTGGCGCTGGCCGGGAGCAGGCGACGGCAAGGAACACGCATAACTCGAAACATCCCCATGGGGGCGGCGGCAACCCCGGCGGCATGAGTCTGGGCGGCCTGCTCGGGTTTAAGGTCATCGGAGCGGCGGTCGCGCCGCTATCGCAGCCATTGGGCCTGACGCTCGCGTTTCCAGCGCGTATCTGCAACCGACGCGAACGATCGTCAATTCCGTCTTCTTCGCCGAACCTATGGTGGAGGCTGCTGTTGGACCGGAAAGCCTCTCAACCCGCTCACCGTGCCGGTCACCAAGATCGTTCCAGCCCGCGGCCCCGTCGAGCCGGCATACGACTGGACCGAATAGGACACGGTACCGGGCCCGGTGCCGCTCGCACCGGCCACCACCGCGAGCCACGATGAGTCACTGGCCGCCGTCCACGCGCATGCCGAGTCGGACGGCATGACCGTGAACGAGCCATTGCCTCCACCAGCGGCGAAACTCCCGCCTTCCGGAATCAAGGTGAAGTTGCACGCGCCACCTGCTTGCGTAACCGTGGCGTCCGTAGATCCGCCGCTCCACGACAGACGAATACTGCCGGTCCGTGCGCTGATTGTCGAGTTCGCCGCAACGGTGTACGAGATGATCCCCGGTGCCGTACCCGATGTGGCGCCAAGCGTGATCCACGGCGTCGACGTGGAGGCGGTCCACGAACAGGCACTCGGGCTATTTGCAATGAAATTGAAGCTCCCGCCGCTGGCGGACACGTTCTGAGCCGTCACGGATAGCGAGAATGCGCACGGGGGCACCCGGACGAGCACGAAATCCACACGGGTATTGCCGATGACGGTCACGGTTTTGGCCTGCGTGTCGTAGCCAACCGCAGATGCCGTGACGGTCGCATCGCCGGACAACACGCCGGTCAACGAATAGGCGCCACTGGCGTCCGTCTTCGCCGACGCGCCGGCGCTCGGGCCGCCCGTAATCTGCAGATTGATGTTAGGCAGGACGCCAGTCGATGTGGCGTCCGTCACGTTGCCGGTGATCGAAAACGTTGCCCGCGTGATTGTGAGCCGGGTCCGTCCCGCAATCGACTGATACGTGGCGATGATGTCGACATCGCCCGGCGCGACACCGGTCACGAGGCCGGCGTTGGTCACCGTTGCAATCCCTGGATTCGACGACTGCCAGGCCGCCTGGCTGGTGACACTTTGCGTCGCGCCATCCGAGAGTGTCGCCATCGCGGTCAGCTGTGCAGTGAGACCAACCGATGGCGCGGAACCGGTGACAGAGACGGATGTGACCGTTCCCGGCGACGGGGTTGGCGAGGTCGACGACCTGCCGCTACACGCAATGGTGACCACCATCGCGACTGGAATGACGCTGGCCACGACGGGGCGCCGATGCATCCGCCTCTTCATGCAACCTCCAGACGTGCAACGCGCGCGAGTGCCGCAACGCAGGTTTCAGCTAGACGCGGCGCTGGCTTCGTGAAGGCGTCCTGACGATCGAATGATGTCGCCTTGGCTCTCTGTGGTCAGCGATGGTTCTTGGATCTCGATGCCGAGATATTCACTCCGCTTTGGGTACTGCACCAATCCTCCCTTGCGTCCGGCCTCGAGAGCCTCCTCGGTGGTCCATTGATGGGCAGTTCCTTTCAGGTGTGTTAAGCAGCCACCTTTACCTGCGATTTCACGCTGTCGTTCGCGATCCATCGACGCAAACCCGCGATGTTCTGTGGGCATAGGATCTCTCTCTCGTCAAACAGCGTCCCACCAACCGATCCGCCGACCATTGTCGTCTGCAATCGCTACGCCCGGTCCGCTAAACGTAAGTAGCGGCGGGGTGATAGCGCAACCGCTGTCGCTCAATACGACATGCATAACGTAGTCAATTGTTCTCGATGTGAAATGAAACAAGTCACAAGCCTACTGGGCAGTGTTCACGGCTCGGCCTTATGGCTTGTGGCGTCGGACGCGAAGCTTGCGGCTCTTCGCGGCCGTCCTCGCCGAAGCGCTGACGCGCTCAGGACTGACGCAGATCACGCTGAGCGTCTAAGCATCACCCTACGCAAGGCGGTGAGTCGCTTCCATGGTGCAGGTGTCGCGCCGTCGTGTTCCACGCCTGCGCTTAAACCGTCCGCCGATCGCGTTTGAACACGACCGGGTTCCCCTCCCTGTTTACGCAGATTGCCGATGGAAGCTCGGACCGATCAGATTCGCGCCCGCGACGTTTGGTCCATTCGTTGTGAATCCTGACACGTTAGGAACGATTGACTCATCTGTCTAACGCGACTTGATTTCCTTCGCTCAGGTACTCGTCCTCGTGATGCCCCTCGCCGCGACGTTGATCTGCGCGACGAACCGTCGATGCCGATCGCGCGGTCAAAGAGGGCCTGCGGCGGGAAGACCTGTACTTTCGGATCAACACGATCACGCT
>JBPYEE010000260.1:0-12337 GCA_051985095.1 Vicinamibacterales bacterium
TGCACTCATCAATGGCTCGTTGCTGCAATGGGCGATTGATCGTGACACGACGGTTATCGATCGCCTCCGTCAGGATCTTGAGACGTTGTTGAGTCCGCGATGTACCGACCGGCGAAGGAAAACGATGCGATCTCCGGCACCGTCCCCATAGCCGGATCCCGAGATCCGGAGCGCTTCCGCGCAGCGCATGCGCACCCTCCGCGCAACGTCCCGCGCGTCTCAGATGTTCGCGCGGTCTCGTCGCACGAGGACGATGCATGGAAGCACGCGAACGCTCGCCCGATCCGCCAACCTCTACAGATACACGATGACGAGCCCTGGTGTTCGCGCAAATGACGGCGATCCTGGCCGCGTCGCGCACAGCAGCGGTCCCGCGAATACCCGACGTTGAAAGAACGGTAGCCATAAAATGCAGTTGTGCACATCCTCGTCGTGGGCGGAACGAAGTTCATCGGGCGCTACGTCGTCCGGCAACTGGTCCAGCACGGTCATTCGGTCACGGTCTATCACCGAGGCCAGACCGAATCCGATCTTCCAGCCAGCGTCCGTCACGTTCACAGCCCTGCCGCGGCAATGCCGGTGACGTCGTTTCCATCGTCGGTGCTGAACCCGTTACCCGACGTCGTCGTGCACATGGTGGCCACCGGCGAACGGGATACGCAGGCGGCTGTAAGCGCATTTCGGGGGCACGCGTCACGCCTGGTTGTCGTGAGCAGTGGCGATGTTTACCGGACTTACGGCCGTTTCATCGGGTTGGAGGTGGGTCCCGTCGAAGACGGGCTGCTGACCGAGTCGTCCCTATTACGAACGGTTCTGTATCCGCATCGCCAGCAGGCGCGGTCTGCGGACGATTGGGTGTACTGGTACGACAAGATCCTCGTGGAACAGATTGCTCTGGCCGACCGATCGCTGCCCGCCGCGGTGGTGCGGCTCCCCAAGGTGTATGGACCCGGCGAGAATAGTGATCTGGCGACTGTCTACAGTGTCCGGGATCGGCCTCGTTGGCGTTGGACGCACGGATACGTCGAGAACGTTGCCCATGCGATTGTCCTTGCGGCTGTTCACCCGGCAGCGGCGGGCGGCATCTATAACGTGGGTGAGGAATACACGCCGACTGTTGCAGAGCGATTGGCGCACCTGCCCCCCTCGTTGGTTCCGGTTGAGTCCTCGCAATTTCATTTCGAGCACGACATCGCGTACGACACCACTCGGATCCGTCAGCAGTTGGGTTACACGGAACTAGTCGATTACGCGGAGGGACTCAGGCGCACGTTCGCTGGATCTTCAAGATGACGCGGCGGCATCGTCGCAAGTGTCAGGGCATCCACCGACTACTACGCCCATCGCCGTGAAGGTTGAGTCGAATCACATGGATGGGAGGGGCTGAAGGAGCGGCGCGTCACCATCGGCCCCGACGCCCATCTCAATGCCATGGATCCGCAGTTATCGCCCGACTTCGATCGTCGGTCAATCGGATCGACCGCGCGCGGCGCGACATTTCATGGCGAGGCGAGTGTTCCACCGCCCCACCACGAGGAGTCCAGCGGCCGCGGCCGGCGCTATCTGGATCCCTCCGACGCCCCTTCCTCTTCGGTCACAAAGACCTCAGCGATGATGCTGACGTGCGCCTCCCACCAGTGACCGCCGCGGACCGACCCGTCGGCGAGCGCGACGGTGCCGTGTCCGTGCACATTCGATCGCCCCTGACTGTCCATCGAGATACTTCCCATGAGCGAAACGATTTCGGCCTCCTGGTTCAGCTCGATCTTCTTCTGACCGAGTCCCCGTTCCACGTCCGACCAGCCAAAAAGACCTTTGTTGATCGCGCCGACCGCCGTGAAGTGCGCGTTTTTGATGTGGTACTTCTCCGCAAACTCGGTCAGACCAGACATGATTTCGTCGCCCTTGGTCATGTTGATTCGGTACGTTCTGGCCGACTTGCCAAGGTCAGTCACTTTCATTCCCGGCGCAAGCCCCTTCCCAGGACGAGTACCTCGGGGGACGTACCCTTCGGGCGTGGGTTGTTGCGCACTCGATTGGGTGGCGGCTGGTGGCTGCCTGTTGTTGTCGGCGCTGGCGGTGTTGGCCATTGTGCCGGGGACCGGCAACGTGACTTTTCCGCTGGCGGCCCACTCAGCGCCGCGGGCAAAGGTCGTCATGAACGCTGGCGTCTGCACTTGCTCGACGTCATGCCCGAGGGCCGTCACGAAGACGCGCCCCTTGCCGTAGTCGACCGTCCACAGCATCGGCTCGTTCGCGCCCGGTCCCTCCAGCGGCTGCGGCGCCCTCGCATCGGTCCGACTGGCCTGGTAGAGAGAATGATCGTCGTACGCCGTGGCCAGCACATGGTAAGAGCCGGCCGACTGCCAGCGCAGATTCGCGTACAGTTCGTCGTTCGGCTGCGGGAACGTGAGCTTCAATCCCTTCGTGATTGGATGCTGTGCGTCCTTGACGTCCACCACGAAGTTGTGCGGCGCCGAGTGATGGCCGTTGTTCGGTCGCCAGTTGCCGCCGGACATCTTCTCGTACTCGGTCCACCCGTCAAACGCCGCCATCGAGAAGTGATAGACGACCAGCCCCTTGCCGGAGCGCACGAAGTCGAGTAACGCCGCATCGGTTCGTTCTCCCCACCGAAGTTCAGGTCTGCCGCGCTCGAAGTAGTTCAACACGACGAGGTCGTAGGGCGCCAAGGTCTCCGGGCCGGCACCTCGAAATTCCTCGGTGATGCGAACCTCGAACCGGTTCGTGTCTTCGAGAATCTTGCGCAGCAGGGGCGTCGTGCCGCGCCAGTTGTGCCCGTTCTGGCCGGGCACGATCAAGACGGCGATCTTCGGGGGTACGTTAGTCGGTTGCTGGGCGTACCCCACGCATTGACTTGCCCAGATCAAGAATGCGATAGCGGTCAGTCCTCGTCTCATGGGCGCCTCCGCGCAACGTCGTCAAACGCGCTGGACCTGCGGGCCGTGTCGTCAACGGCGCCGCCGAGTCATCGCCTTGCCCCACGTAAACGTACCTCATTCTGGCGACGACTGGCGAGCGGCGTAAAACCGAGGGTGGCCTCGGGTCGGTGACCGCCTCTCGGTCACCTCCAACGCGTTACAGCCTCATATTTCTTGCCGGTCAGATCGACCGCCGAGACTCTCACCGAGCGGGGCGTGACCATGCGCAGATTGAAGACCGTCCCGTCGCGGCTCGAGAAATCGCTCAGCGACACATCACGCTTTTCGCCCGATTCCATGCGCGTGATGAGGTGCGTGTACGGCGGCGCGCCGGGTGCCTGAATGACGGCGCTGAGATCCATCAACGGCATGCCGGCCTTGTTTTCGACGGTGACAAACAGCTGCGTAGTCTGGATACCGATGTTGGCGTTCGACGCGGCTCCACCGCTCTCTTGACCGGCCGAGCAGGCGGAGACCACGCAGCCGGACACGACGACGAACGTAACGATGCGCCAAGCGGTCATCTGCACACCTTCCTTTCTCGATGGAACAGGCCGCCGCACGCGATCAGGTGAGGGTTAGGTTGTGTGAAACAGGCGGATCTTGTACATGATCACGCCCCGCCAGGCAATGGCCTTGATCGTGTCAGGCGGTCCCAGGCGGAACCTGGAGACCTGACCGGGGACGTCGCGACAAGATCAATCGCGTCAACAAGTACCGGGCCTTAGAAGAGCCCCGGTGATGTAGGCAGCTCGAACGGTGTGGCCCGCCGCGCTCCTATCGGGCGAACAGATCGCCCGCCAAATACTTCAACCCCGTATCGACCGCGACGGTCGCGACGACCTTGCCCGGTCCTAATTCCTGCGCCAGGCGGACAGCTGCCGCGATGTTGAGTCCGCTCGACGTGCCGACCAACAGGCCCTCCTCGCTCGCAAGTCGTCTCGCCATGGTCCGCGCGTCCGCTTCATCGATACACCGCGCCTCGTCGTACGGCCGATCAACCATATGTGGCGGCACGCTCCCGGTGCCGATTCCCTCCACGCGGTGGGCACCACCACGCCCTTGCGTCAGCGCGGGCGACGACGCGGGTTCGAGGGCGACGATTCGTGCGGGGCAGCCAGCGTCCCTCAGCGCGCGCGACACGCCGCGCAGCATCCCGCCGGTCCCGACGGCGCCGCAGAACGTGTCAATCTTGCCGCCCGTTTGCTCCAACAGTTCGCGACCGATACCCATGTAGCCGGCCACGGCATCTTCGTTATGAAACTGATCCGTCCAGAACGTATTCGGTTCCCCCGCGAGGACGGCGATCTCCTGCTTGAACCGTTCGAATAACGCCGGCGTCACTTTTCCGCCGTCGCTCGGCACCATGCGCAGCTCAGCGCCGAAGGCTTCCATCGTCAACAGTTTTTCGCGCGAAAACGCGTCAGATGAGAGCACGACGAACCGATAGCCTTTGGCGGCGCAGACCATGGCGAGCGAGGAGCCGGTGCTGCCGCCCGTGAATTCAACGACGCGCATGCCGGGCCGCAGAAGGCCGCGCATTTCGGCGCCCTCGATCATCGCGAGCGCCATGCGGTCCTTGTACGAACCGGTTGGGTTCGTCGATTCCAACTTGATGAGCACGTCGGCATCAGCCGTCGAAACGATCTGCCGCAGACGTACAGTCGGTGTGCCGCCGATGGCCTTCAATACGGTGTCGGACGTGGAGAGTCCCTGCATAGCCGGAGCGTATCACGCCGCTGCTGCATGTCGAGGGCGCCTTTCGGGACACCGTTGTGCCGACTCTCCGCCGTGCGGTCCACCTGCGGCGCGTCGTTCACCGATCGGCGCGACACGAACTCGAAACCGGTGTGTGGGTGTTGGCGATGCCACCCGAGTCTATCGAGCCTCCGTCGGTACTGACGGTCGACGGCCGATGACCCGCCCGGTTCTGCCGCTTCGATCACGGTGGCGGTGACCGTGACGGCAACCGATGGCGCCGCGCGGGAGACTGGGGCTGCAGGCCGCGCTCGAGCGCGAAGACCAAAAGATCAATCACCCGTCTCATGCCCTCGTCGAAGGGTTATGACCGGTCGAGGCCCCGCGCCGGATAGGGTTGCGTGGACCACATTGCCCGACGCGGAGCGGTTCAACTGGTTGACACCGCGAGGCTTCCGCCGGAGACGCTTGCGTCGCGGCGAGGCAGGACGGGTTCAAAGTGCACTGAACAGGATTTCCAGGCAGGAGCCGGTCAGGCGCTGCTGACGAGCTTCACGAATTGAGGTGTTGGCTCACAATCGGGGGAGTCAGGATCTTGGGTACATCACGACGACTGACGCGCGGGGCCATATCGCCGGCGTCGATGTGGTCCGTCGTCAGGACGACTGTTCCGACACGTCCGATCATGCTGTAGGGCCGAACGTCTGTGAACGTCCTCTTGCTTTCGATGCCCGATGCGTTTGAACACATGCCGACGGTGGCCGTGCGCATGCCGAACGGCGCACTCGCGTCGTTGGCCGGCAACGTCGACGCACACCACCGCGTGTCTGTCGCCGATCTGATCCTGGTGCAACGACGTGTGAGGGAGACCGTCGAGCGGCTTGTCCGGGAGCTGCAGCCGGATGTCGTCGGTCTGTCCGTCATGACATTTCAGCGAGAGACAGCGCTGAGGATCGCTCGATTCATTCGAGCTCTTCACCCCAGGACGCAGATTGTCGTCGGTGGCTACGATCCGAGTCTCGCTCCCCATGCGTACGAATCATGCGCCGATGTGCAGTTCATCGTACGCGGCGAGGGCGAATTCACGTTTTGTCACCTCCTGCGCGCCCTCGAATCGCACACCCAGCTCGATGGCATTCCCGGTCTCGGCCATCGTACGCCGAGCGGATTCACGTTCAACGGCAACCGCGCGCCGGCACGGCTTGCGTCGCGTCCGCTCCGTCTGCCGAATCGCAGCGCGCGCGTGCTCGGCGGTTACACCCTTCTGGGCCGACCGGTCGATGTCGTCGAGACCTCCAGAGGCTGCACCTACGATTGCAGCTTCTGTTCGATTATTGAAATGCGGGGGCGCAATTTTCACACCTATCCGATCGATCGGGTCTTGGCGGACATTGGCGACGCACGGCGCCACGGCGCGCGAGCGATCTTCCTGGTCGATGACAACATCACGCTCGATATCCGGCGGTTTGAAACGCTGTGTCAGGCGATCATCGACAGCGGCTTCAACGACGTCGATTATTGCGTGCAGGCGATGACGGCACCTCTGGCGCAACATGGCCGGACGCTGGCGCCGTTGATGCGACGCGCGGGCTTTCGGTACGTGTTTCTCGGCATCGAGAACGTGCTCGATCAGGACCTCGCGTTCCTCAAGGCCGCAGCAAAGAATACGCGGCGGGACCGCGGCCGGCCGGCGGGCAATGCCACGATCGAAGCGATCGAGCACCTGCATCGTCATGGGTTATTCGTCGTGGGCGGCCTCATCGTGGGAAATCCGGACGACACGCGCGAATCGATCGAAACCAACCTGGCATTCGCGCGTCGCTACGTGGACTGGCCGTACATCCAGCATCCGACCCCCTATCCAGGCACGCCGATGACGCGCGAATTTCGCGAACGGAACCTCATCATCGATGAGGATGTATCGCACTACGACGGAACGACCGCAGTGGTGCGCACCATCCACCTGGAACCACCCGATATCGAGTTCTTGCGCTGGCGGGCGGAGCGCTGGATGAAGGTCCGGCACCTCCCGATTGCGTTCATGCACAGTCCCTGGTTCGTCCTTCGGAATGTGCGGCGGATGATGTCTCACACGTTCGCGGGTTCGAGTCTGCAGTCGCTGATCGGGCTCGAGGATCCCCGTGCCGTGTTCGATCGATACCGGCGGTCACGCCGGCTCGAGCGGGAGGGGTTCCTGGCATCCTGAACGCGCGGCAAGGCGTTTGGCGGTGGAGTTGATTCTCGATCGCCATCACACCCGTCAATTGACGCCCAGCTCATGTCGAGCGCTCGCGGCTAATGTCCGGATGTGCGTTGGAACATGGTGAGCTCCCACGTGTCCGATCTGGCATCGTGCCGGAGAATGCACAACTCCCCGGTCACGGTTCGCACCTTGAAGTAGCGGTGATCGGGCGCGAGCCACTGGTCGACGACCAGGTCGATGTCGAACGAGCGGTCGCCAAGGCGGAACCGGCGCGGCGTCTGCTCACCGCGATATCCGGCGTAACAGTCGACCGAGACGCCGAGGATGGGTTCGTCCATTGCCGTCCTTCAACCGATTCCGAGAATGCGTTCGTCGGCAGCTCGACCGGCTATACTCCAGCAGCGCGGGCGATGGCTCGCCTGGCATTCTCGGACACGGTGCGGATCCGGGTGGCCATGCGCGGACGACGCTCAGCACCGATCATGATGAATCGACGAGCGTTCTTGAGGCACGGCGTGTCGGCCGCAGGTATTGTGTTTGTCGAATGTCACGTCGCGGCCGGGGCGCAACGTCCTACGCCGTCCAGACAACGCCGCCCGGTCAGGATTAAGGGTCGGCGCATTCGAACCGTCGACGTTCACGCCCACTGCGCCATTCCAGCAGCCCTCGAGCTGTTGACTGGCCGATCGACTCGCCCGCAGCCGCTCGTGCTCGAGGGCGAGTCGCTCGCCCAACGGCTGTCCGCCATGGACGCCCAGGGGATTGATGTCGAAGTGCTCAGCATCAATCCGACATGGTACAGCGCCGAACGAGATCTGGCGGAGCGCGTTATCGAGACGCAAAACGTCGCGCTCGCCGAGTTGTGCAGCGCCCACTCCGATCGCTTCGCGGCATTCGCCTCGGTGGCGCTGCAGTTTCCGGACCTTGCGGCGGACCAACTGGTGCACGCCGTCAAGCAGCTGGGGCTGCGGGGTGTCGCGATCGGCGGCAGCGTCGCGGGGCGAGAACTGTCCGATGCGCAGTTTCATCCATTCTGGGCGAAAGCCGACGAACTCGGCAGCGTCGTGTTTATTCATCCGCAACTGCAGGAGAACGATCTCAACGGGCGGCTGAAAGGGAATGGGTTTCTCGGCAACGTGATCGGAAATCCCCTCGAGACGACCATCGCGTTGTCGCATCTGATCTTCGAAGGCACCCTCGACCGGTTTCCCGGCCTGAAACTCTGCGCGGCGCACGGAGGTGGCTACCTCCCCTCGTACATGAGCCGATCGGATCACGGGTGCGTCGCCTTTCCCGAGCGCTGCACATCGGGCGTGCCGAAGAAACCGCCGACGGAATACGTCAAGCAGCTGTACTACGATTCGCTCGTCTTCACGCCGGAAGGCCTCCGGCATCTCGCCGCCGAGGTCGGCCCGGATCACGTGATGCTTGGGACCGACTATCCCTTTCCATGGGTCTCGACACCCGTCGACCACGTGCTCGAGACAGTCGGGTTGACCGACCGGGATCGCGAGGCGATCCTGGGCGGCACAGCGGCCCGGCTGCTCGGTCTGGCGCCGCGCCTCAGCTGACCGCCGCCGCGCGGCACGGCCCGAGTCATTTCTGCCGCAAATGACGCGGCCGCCGACATCTTCCGAAGAAGTTGAACGGCGTCGCACCCACCTGGAGGATGCCGTCGCTGGAGGTCGCCATGCGATCGGCATCATCGGGGCGGGCGAGACGTACTACTCGCGCTCGATCCAGAACCGCGGCCCGGGGCCCCGGCGCGCGGCGCGATCGCCTGGATTTGCCAACTGGCAACGGTCGAGCGACAGGCAGCCGCAACCGATACAGTTGGTGAGCCCCGCCTCGAGGCGCTCGAGCTCGGCGATGCGAGCGCGGATCCGCTTCGTCCAGCTGGCCGACAATGTCGCCCAATCGGATCGCTCGGGTACGCGGTGCCTGGGCAATCGGGCGAGCTCCGCGCCGATCTCCTCGATCGACAGCCCGACCTTTTGCGCGAAGACGATGAAGGCGACACGTCGGATCACGGCGCGCGGGTAACGCCGGTGGCCCGCGCCGGTCCGCTCCGACTGGATCAGCCCCTGATCTTCATAGAAGCGCAGCGCTGATGTGGCGACGCCGCACCGCGCCGCGATCTCACCGATCGTCAGCACGTCCTGCATCCATTTACTTTGACAATTTTCGGGCTTGACTTCAAGTGCACTTGAAGTTCGCTGATCGATCGCAGGAGAGGTGAAGCAGATGCAGCAGTCGAATCGAGTCGGCATCGTGACAGGTGCAAGCCGCGGGCTGGGACAGGTCATCGCGCGCGTGCTGGCCGAACGCGGATACGACCTGGTCCTCAACGCGCGACAGCCAGAGCCGCTCCAGCGAGCCGCCGATCGGCTCGCCGTTCACGGATCTCGGGTGGCGACCCTCGCTGGCGACGTGACTGACGCGTCGGTGCGCACACAACTCGTGAGCGCCGCCCAAAGGCTCGGTGGCTTGAACCTTCTGGTGAACAACGCATCGGAGCTCGGCGGGATCGGCCCCGTGATCGACTTCGACGTGCAGCGCTTTGGCCGCGTCTTTCCGGTCAATGCTGGTGCACCGATCGCGCTCATTCAGCTCGCAGTGCCCCTGCTGGCCGACCGCGGCGGGCTGATTGTGAACATCACGAGCGACGCCGCCCACGCAGCCTACGCCGGTTGGGGACCGTATGGCGCCAGCAAGGCGGCGTTGGAATTGCTCACGCGGACGCTCGCCGCCGAGCTGCGAGGTCGCGTGTCAGCCGTCCTCGTCGATCCCGGTGACATGAGGACGCGCATGCATCAAGACGCATTTCCCGGTCAGGACATTTCCGATCGTCCACTACCGGAGGTGACCGCGCCGTTCTGGCACTGGCTTTTCGCGCAACCACCGGCGGAGGTCAACGGCGCGCGATTCATCGCGCAGGATGAGCACGCACCATGGCAGCTGGCGGTGTGATCGCGGATTTCGCACTACCGGCGGATCTCGAAGCCGGCGAGCCGCCGGAGGCTCGCGGTCTTCGTCGCGACGACGTGCGACTGCTCGTCTCCGATATGGAGACCGACTCCATCCAGCACGCGCGCTTCACTGATCTCTCTCGGTGGTTGTCAGCCGGTGATGTGCTCGTCGTCAACACAAGCGGCACGTTGAATGCCGCGCTCTCTGGCGTCTGCGACGACGAGCGATCCTTCGAACTTCATCTCTCGACGCGGCTACCTGGCGGTTTCTGGACTGTCGAGGTGCGCCGGCCCGGTCCCGTAGCGTCGCTGCCGTTCGGTGAGGCACGCGCCGGCATGACGTTTCGTTTGCCGGCGGACGGACGAATCACGCTGCTGGCGCCGTACCCGTTCGTCGATTCGATCGATTCACGGTCTCGTCTGTGGATGGCCGCGGTCCAGATCGAGGGGGCGCTCGTACCGTATCTCGACGCGCACGGGTTTCCGATTCGATACAGTTATGTGAACCGCTCGTGGCCAGGTTCGATGTATCAAACCGTCTTCGTCACGGAGCGCGGCAGTGCCGAAATGCCGTCCGCCGGACGTCCGTTCAGCGTCGAGCTCGTGACCGCGCTGATATCGCGCGGTGTCGAGATTGCGCCGCTGCTGCTGCACACGGGCGTGGCGAGTCTCGAGACGCACGAACCGCCGTTCGAGGAGTATTACCGCGTTCCGCAGCCGACGGCCGCACGAGTCAATGCCGCCCGGCGCGCCCGCAAACGCGTCATCGCGGTCGGGACGACGACGGTAAGGGCCCTCGAGACGGTCACCGACGAGACCGGCACAACGTCGGCCGGTGAAGGGTGGACAAGCATGGTGATCAGCGCTGAACAGTCCTTGCGATCCGTCACGGGCTTGATCACCGGTCTCCACGAACCGCGCGCCACGCATCTCACAATGCTCGAACGGGTGGCCAGCGTCGCGGCGCATCCCTCGGCGGGAGCGGAGGTCAGCACCAGCGTCTGTGGTCGGCGTCACCTCGAACGTGCGTACGCCGAAGCGGTGCGGATGGGATACCTCTGGCACGAATTCGGTGACGCGCATCTGATTCTGCCGGCACAACGATGAACAGCGATCGGCGGCGCTCGGTGACGTTCCGGTGCTCTACAATCGTGCCAGCAAGGCCGTTTTCTCCAGAAGAGCCGTCCCGCAGTACCGTCCACGGTGTTTCGCCAGCAGTTCGACACATCGGATTGGTCGGCGGGCTCTCTGGCTGTTGCGGCAGTTCTCGCGTGTCGCCAACACAGAGAAAGGGTTGTCGTGCGCAGGGACAGATCCGGTCGACTCGTGATCTTGAGCGGGCCATCTTGCGTCGGAAAGAGCCCCCTGAGAGCAGCGCTGGCCAGGTGTCACCCCGAGCTGTGGGGCCGTCTTCACCGGCTGGTGCTGCTCAACAGCCGGTCGCCGCGTCCGGGTGAGCGCGAAGGGGTGGACTACTACTTCCGTTCGCGACGTGAGCTGGAGGATCTGAGATCGAGTGCACAGTATGCCGTCCTGGATGTCCGCGGTGATCTCCAGGCCTTCGATGTCGCAGCGGTGAAGGCGTTGCTTGAGCGAGGCGACGCATTCTTCGAGGGCAATCCGTTTGTCGGCCGCCTGCTGCAGACTCATTCGCTCCTCGCCAACGTTGACCGTCTCACGATGTTTCTGTCACCGCTTTCGAAAGCGGAGATCGCCGACCTCACGGCACCCGAACGACATGTCTCGTTGCCGGAGTTTGTCACCGACGTCATGCGACGCAAACTTCTGCGTCGAACCCGGCACCAGAAGGGCGAGCTCTCGCTGGCCGATTTGCAGAACATCGAGACACGCGCCAGCAGCGCCTATCGTGAGTTGGCAGAAGCCTGGCACTTTGAATATGTGATTCCAAATCACGACGGCGAGGACAGCGACAACTGGGAGGCGTTTTACTACCCACTTGGCGACGCACGAACATCGATGGAGATGGTTGCCTCGCTGCTCCAGGGTGTCGTGCCACCCACAGTGGAGACCTGGGACGAGGGACTCGTGCCGCGGCCGCCGGCCGGTTGACGACTGCCGCGGCAGTGGCTCAGTGGCAGAACCCGAGCAAACTCGGTCGCTGATCGCTATTCATTTGCCACCGATCCCACGCGCGGGAATTACCGCCGTCGGGTTGTCGCGGCGGGCATGCAGACGCATGACGGCGTTACTCGCCGCCACGAGGCCTCGGCTTCATCAGCGCGTGGACTTACGCGTCGGCGCGGACGGCACGTCGATCGATTCCCCTGGACGCCGGGGCGCGTGCACCGGCAGCCGCCGAGCATGAGTCGCCTGCTCGAAACTGTAGCCGAGCGCGATCAGTTTCGGCTCGCTGAACGCCGGACCGAAGAACGAAATGCCGACCGGCAGATTGTCGCCGGTGAAGCCGGCCGGGACGATCAAGTCCGGGAAGCCGGTCAGGTTGGCGAGATTGGCGGCCGAGCCGCCGCCGCCACCCGCCGGCGGGGCACCAGTCTCGGCGATGAGAC
>JBPYEE010000261.1:0-7661 GCA_051985095.1 Vicinamibacterales bacterium
TCAACGGTTTCACGACGGTTCAGAGTGTCGGAGCGCCCGCTGACAAAGAACTGCGCGATGCCATCGCCAGACGGGTGCTGCCCGGTCCGCGGATCCTCTCGTCGCTCGGCTCGTGCAACGAGCGGACCGGCGGTCCCGAGGAACTGCGAGCCTATGTGCACAAACAGAAAGATGCCGGCGCTGACCTGATCAAGATCTTCGCGTCGAAGAGCATCCGTGAAGGCGGCGGCATGACGATGACAGCGGCTCAGTTGTCGGCGGTCTGCGGCGAGGCCAAGACGGTCGGCCTGCGCACGCTCGTCCACGCGCATGCCGCCGACGCCGTGCTCGCCTCGGCCCGCGCGGGCTGCACCGAGATCGAGCACGGCGCGTACGTCAGCGACGAGGGACTGAAGTACATGGCCGACCACGGCGTCTACTTCGATCCGAACATCGGACTGGTGCTGCAGAACTACATCGAGAACAAGTCCAGGTACATGGGCATCGGCAACTACAACGAGGAAGGCTTCGCGTTCATGGAGAAGGCGGTGCCGACCAACTACCCGATGTTCAAGCGCGCCCTGGCGTCAAAGGTCAAAATGCCGATGGGCACCGATGCCGTTGCGGGCGCCCACGGCCAGAACGCGCGCGAGATCGTCGTCCGCGTGCAGCAGGGCGGTCAGGCTCCGATGGACGCCATCATCGGCGCGACCGCGCTGGCGGCCGAGACGCTGCGGCTGCAAGACACGATCGGATCGCTCGCGCCCGGGCTTCAGGCCGACATCATCGCCGTCGACGGCGACCCGCTGCAGGACATCACGGCCGTCCGCCGCGTCGCGTTCGTCATGAAAGGCGGAAAGATGTACAAAAACCCGTAGAGCGTCGTCGTCGGGCTTCGTTCTACGTTCTTTGTTCTCGTTCCTTGTTCTTCGTTCGACGCGCCGGAACGCCAGGACGCCAGTACGATGGCGACGTCATCCGAACGATCAGCGACGCGCCGGAACGGGTGGCGTCGTCGCCAGAACGATCGCCCGTGACCGCCAGGCTTAGAACGTTACGTGCGCGCCCACTCGGAACAGACGCCCCATGACGATCGCCGAGGGTTTGCCGAGCGACGGGCCGATCGTCGTATTGGCGCTCGTGATGGCGCTGCTGTTGAACAGGTTGAACAGGTCGACGGTCGGCTCGATCCGCATGGAGCCACTGCGGATGATCTTCACGAACCGCAAGTCCACCAGGTTCTGCCACGGATAGCGATAGTCGCCGTTGGCCGCCGCCTGCACGTTCTGCGTCACCTGCGTCAAACCGGGGACCATCGACGTGGTGACGACCAGCGTCCGCGTCTGCGGAAGGCCGGTGGCCTCCCGGATCGACCCCGACAGCTGCATGTCGTACGGCATGTGGTAGCTGAAGCCGCTGCGAATCTGAACCGTCGAGTCGTAGCCGATCGCTCCCTGATTGTTGATGAGATTGTTCGGGTTGTTGAGATCGACGCTGGTGTTCTGGTCGCCGTAGTCCCTGCCAACGGTCAGGCCGCCGAACGCCATGATGTTGGACAGACGCGTGTTCACCTGGACTTCCACACCGTTGTAGCTCTGATGGAGACTCGGTACCGTCGTGACAACGTTCTTGACCAGCGTTCGGGTGGCCGGGTCCTGGTTGTAAACAGTCAAGGGCTGGCCAGTCAACGGGTTCGTGATCGTGACGGGCGTATAGGCGCTGGGCGGCACGAGGGCGTTGTCCGTCGTGTACAGATCCGAAAAGCGCCGGCCGTAGTAGCCAAGGCTCACCGAGGTGTTGCTGCCCACCTGACGCTGCACCATCGCGGTGTACTCCCACTGGTGCGGGCGCTTGAGGCCTGGATCCACGAAGCCCTGGGTTGGCACGAGAGAGCCTGAACACTTCGCGAAGTTGATCTCATTGAGCTCGGCCGTCAGATCGTTGTTCGTGTCGGTCCAGGGACAGGTCTGGTACGCGATGTTCCGCAGATTCACAGGCTGAATGATCGTGATGCCCTCGAGGCGATCGTAGCGGCTGATCCCGCCCTTGAGCGCCGTACGGCCGTCGCCGAACACGTCCCACGCAAGCCCCAATCGCGGCGAGAAGGTGTTCCAGTTCACCAGGCCGTCCTGCTCGGAATAGTCGCGTGCGCCCACCCACGTACCCGCCGGCGAGCTCTGCGCCGGGATCGACATGACGAAGCGCTCGTAACGGATGCCCGGATTGATCGTCAACTGGCCGACCCTCCAGGAATCCTGCGCGTAGATGCCGGTATTGACCCCGGACTCCTTGTGCCCGCTCGGCGTGTTGATCAGGCGCACGGAGTTGGGCACCCCGTTGTTCACGATCTGCAGCAGGTCGCCGTTGCTCACGAACTGCTCCTGCGACCATCCCGTGCGGATCTGCGTTCCCACCTTTACGCTGTGCGAGCCAGTGACATAGGAGAGGCTGCCGGCGTAGGTGTACATCCGAGCGCTGTCGTAGTCGGCGCGCGGTGTGATCGTGTAGAAAATCGATTTGATCGGGTCGTAGGTGGAGACGGCGTTCTGCGGGACGCCGGGCTCTGGAGCCAGGTTGTAGTCGACCGGCAGCGTAAAGACCGAGGCTTCCACGAGGACGCGATTCGTCATCGTGGAGGTCCACTTGGCCTCGCCGATGTAGTTCATGTACGTGTTCTGCACGACGTCGGACTCGGGCTCGTTGATGTTGGCGGAAACCCAGTTGTTCGGCCGGTGGCCGCGGAACTTCCAGCCGCGGTCGTAGTGGAGCGCGAACTTGTTGTTGCGGTTGACCTGATACGTCAGCCGCAGCGTGGCGTCGGTCAGGCGCTGGTCGTCGATGGCCTGGTCGCCGTTGGCGGCGAAGGTGTTGCCCAGGTAGTTGTTCGAGCTCCACCGGCGGATGGTCGAGAAGAACCACAGTCGATCCTTCATGATGGGGCCGCCGAGCGTCGCGTTGATGTCATAGACATCGCGGACGCGATTCTGTGCAGTGAACCCGAGGGCGACGAGGTCGCTCGTCAGATTGTTGCTCTGCATGCTCGAGTTGCCGGCGGTCACGAACCCCGAACCGTGAACCACGTTCCCACCGTCGTGCGGAATCATGTTGATCTGCACGCCCCCGACGGGCGCCTCGGCGGGCAGCGAGCTGGTCTGATAGCTGATCTCGTCCATCAAGCCGTCGTTGAAGTAGAAGCCGGTCTGGTTGCCCCCAAAGCCGATGTGTTGAATCTGGACGCTGTCCACCATGAAGACGTTGTCGTTGTTCGAGGAGCCATGCACCTGCAGCGTCGGCTGCTGCATGATCTGCGTGCCGCCGACGTCGGGCGTCTGCGTCGTCACGCCGGCAATCAGCTGACCGACGACGAAGGGGTCCCGACCGGTCGGAATGGCGTCCCGAACCTCGCGGTTCATCACCGTTTGAGACACCGAGCCGCGCGTGTCGACCAGGGGCGCTTCTCCGGTGACCGTGAGCGCTTCCGCGAGCGCACCGACTGCCAGGTCGGCGTTCACGGTCGCGGTGAACGAGGTCGGCAACGTAATGCCATCGCGCCGGACGGTCCGGAATCCCGTCAGGGTGAAGACCACCGCGTAGGTCCCGGGTCGCAAATCCTCGATCCTGTACTGACCCGTGCCGTCGGTGACGGCGGTTCGCGTGCCTTCGATCAACGCGGGGCTGGATGCTTCCACGGTGACGCCGGGCAGGACGGCGCCCGATGCGTCTTTCACAACGCCGGCAATCGCGCTCTGCGCCAGCGCCGCGCCCGTGGTGGCGAACAACGCAAGGAAGGCAAACAGCAGGACTCGTGCGATTCGCATGGCTCCTCTCCGGTTCAACGTGCTAGTCGGTGGCCGCGGGGCCCATCATCTGCGCCTTCAGCCGGGCGACGATCATGGGCTCGCGGTCGGGGTTCTTTGCGAACAGCGGCACGCCGTGCTCGGTGACGGCGTCGGTTTTGAGCGTCGATTGCGGGTTTCTTCGACGCGTCGACGGCCTCGTTGATCCCCTTCGCCGTGGCTCGATCGCCTTCGCTGGCGGCGCCGAACACCGGGAGGCCTTTGTTGCCGCTGATGTACCTTCGGGCGTCGTCGCTTGCGCTGCCCGAGAGGAGCATCAGCGCCTTGATCTCGTCATGACGAGCGGCGAGCGCCGATGACTGGGTGACTCCGCAACTCGCGCCGCCCGGGGCCAGGTGCGCCTTGTCGATGCCCCTCCGGCCGCTCACATCGGTGAAAGCCGCGTCGACGTCACCGGGCCATTTCTGCTCCGTGACTGACCGCCGCTGAGGCGCGTCCGTCAAATGCTCGCCGCCCCTCTCGCCGTACTCGCGATAGTCGATCGTCAGCACTGAGAACCCGCGTCCATGAGATCCGTCGCGAGCCCGACCGGGGCGTGGCGATCCAGGTTGCACGGATGGAGCCGCAGCCGCCCGGGCCCCGTTCCCCCCGGCGGAATGCAGGTTCCCTTCAGGACGACCCCGTCGGCCACTTCGATGTCGACGGCGTTCTGTTGGGTGGCCGCGGAACCGGCTGCGGATAGAGCAACCGCTGCGCCGATCGTCAGGGTGATCGCCCGTCGCATGGCCCCTCCAATTCCTCTTGCAGGCGGATTGTAGACAAAGTGGGTCGCCAGCGGCATGGAATCGGGCCGACACGTTGAGTTGTCGAGGCGGCTATTCGGCGAATCGGAGAACGGCGTTCGAAAGCGAACGGGAGCGGGCGGCCTCGGGCGAAGCGGCGCGCTCTCGGTGGTGCGTACGAGACGTTTGATTCCCTTCCAGCCGGGGCCACCCCGAGGCTCCTCGGGCCGGCGCCGCTTCCTTACCGGGTTCCCGGTGACGACGCGCCGCAAAGCAACGCCTCAGGTGCTCGGGCGTCGACATCACAAAACAGTGCGACAAAAGCATCGAAGCCCAACCTCATCACTGCGGCTCGGTGCTTGGTCGGAGAAGGATGCGAACACATCTCCGACGCGAAGACGAGAGGCCCCCCGTTTTATTGACCGTTGTCACTCCGATTTGAGACGATGCGGCGCTGGAGGCTCATGCTCGCGGCAGGTTCAGGTCGACGCGTCCGCGCTGCCGAACTTTTCGTCACACTCGCAATCGTCGGCCATGTGGTGGCCCGCGGGCAGGAGAGCGGGCCCAAGGCGCCCGTGCCAGTCGATCCGATCAAGGCGATTGCCGAGGCGCTCCGGTCCTACGCCGTTATCGGACTGTCTCCCGGAGAGGGTCACGGCGATGCCCGCGGCCCGGCATTCCTGATTTCCCTGATTCAAGATTCGCGGATCACGGCGTTCGACCTGGACATCGTGATGGAGGGTGCCAATGCCCGCTACCAATCGACGATGGACCGTTACGTCGAGGGGGACGAGGTGCCGGTCGCCGACCTTGCCCGAATCTGGAACGACACGACGCAGCAGCAGGTGCCAGGGCCGATCTGGTCGGGCGACGTGCCGCCCGTCTACAAAGCGATCCGCGCGATTAACGCCACGCTGCCGCCCGCCAAGTGGATGCGCGCCCTCCTTGGCGATCCGCCGATCGAATGGGAGCACGTCTCGACGCGCGACGATTTTCAAAAGTGGCTCGCGCAACGGGACTCGTTTCCGGCCGAGGTGATTCAGCGAGAGGTCGTCGCGAAGGGCCTTCACGCGATCGTGTACTTCGGCGGCGGGCATTTGCAGCGGAAGCAGCAGCTCTCGAACTACGAGATGGACGACCCGCTCGAACAGACGGTGACCAGTCTGGTTGAACGGGCGGGAACGAAAGCATTCGTCATCCGGGCCGGCATGGAGCGCGACGGAATGAGCGGGTGGCCGGTTCCAAGCCTGGCGCTTCTACGCGGCACCACACTAGGCGGTCAGGACGAACCTGTGATCTCTCCGCAGCGTGTTCGACCGCGAGCTGGCCAGCTCGTTCCGATCCCCCGCGACGAGTGGGTGTCGATCAAGCGCGAGGAGCAGACAGACGCGCTGTTGTATCTCGGTCCTGAATCGACAAGAACGGACACGCCGCTGTCGACGGCGATCTGCGCGGATCAGGCCTACATCCAGACTCGTCTCGAGCGGATGAGGATTGCGGGCCTGCCGCCATCCGAGCCTGAGCGCCTGCGGAAACTCTGCGGCCTGTAAAACGCGCCGGGGACGCGTGCGCAGCCGGCGCGGCAGACGGCCGGGGCCGAGGAGGAGAAGCCGCCGGGGCATTGGGCTCACCGACTGGCCGGAGGTACGATGCCGTTCATCCGCAGGTATTCCACCATCTGGCCATAGTGATCGTTGGCGTGCGCGACCGCAAATGTGGCCAGGTGCAGGCGGGACGATTCGCCGCTTCCCACCGTCTGCAACATGTTCTGAGGAGTCAGCGTCGCCGCCGCCCGGTGACCCAGCGCAAACGAATCCTCGAGGAACTTGAGGATGTCGGCTTTGCTCTGAAGGCCCCCGGGGCCGTCCCCACCCCGGAAGTCCTCAGGGATCTTGTCGCCCGTCAGCCCGGACCAGAGCGCGTAATTGGACGCCGCGACGTGCTTGACCTGCACGGCAAACGTGCGCACTCCCTGGAAGTCCGCGCCAGAAATCTTCAAGCCGTCGGGAGAGAAGTTGAACCTGGCTTCCGGCATGGCGTCGGCAGCCTCCATGATCTCCTTCTCGATCGCCGTGATTTCGAGGTCGATGGCGGTCGCAATGTTCGGAGACAGCCGCGAGTGCGGTTCCACAACGGAGGCGGTAGCTGCGCGCGCCGTGGCGCGTTCCGACGCGCCCGTCGCATGTCCGGAGCCGGCCGTGGGCACGACGCACAGGATGAGCAGCGCCAGGAGCCAGGAAAGCGTGCCGCCGGACGGCAGCAAATCGCGTCGCCGGTTCGTCTGTTGGGTAGACATTTGACCTGAGTATGTGCACACTCAGGTCAGATGTCAACCTGACGCTCGATTCTGCGAGTTGCTCGATTCCCATCTGTTTTTCTTCGACAGGTATTCGGACCTCGCTGAGTACTTCGCGTCTGACGGGACGACTCGCGAAAGCGGAAAGCCTCACAGTCATCGCTGAAGCGCACGATCGACGCCCGCCTGATGGCAATATGCCGAAAGCCGCCGCAAGGGCGATGCCAGCTCGACCGCCTGGCGATCCGCCGGCGCCATCGCTTCGCGCCTTCGCGTAGGGGTGCGAGCCATCCGCGAGTGGGATCCTCTGCTGAGACCTCAACGAGTCCGCGCCCGCCCTGGCCGGCGGATTCGCCGTCGGCGCAACGGTCCGTCGCGGAGGCGGTGCGCGCCGAACTGTGGGGCGCCACCACCCGCGAAGGGCGGACCGTCAACTCGGCTGACGGAAGCCGATCGTGGTCGCATGAACGACGATCAAGTGGTCGATGAGGCGCTGCGTATCGACACCCTTGGTGAAGAAGTCTGCGGCACCCGCCAGCTCAATCGCGTTGGGACTCTCCGTACGCGGGTAGGTGGAGAACCCGAGAATCTCTACGAACGGCAATTCCGCGTGGATGCGGCGTGTGGCCTCGACCCCGTCCATCTCGGGCATCGAGACATCCATGAGAATGACATCGGGCCGCAGCGCGTGCGCCTGAGCAATCGCCTCGAGTCCGTTGGCGGCTTCGGCCACGACGTGAAGCTCGGGCCGTTCCTGGAGCATTTCGCGGTACGCCTTCCGTACCGCGGGGTGATCGTCGACGATGA
>JBPYEE010000262.1:0-5869 GCA_051985095.1 Vicinamibacterales bacterium
TATTGTAGTATTCCTCGGTGGATGCGCCGGCCTTCAGACGCCAGATCCTCGAGCGCGCTCAGGCTGCCGGCGTTCCGGTTGCGAGCGCCACGGCTGAGAAAGCCCACGAGTACCTGGCGTTGCTCGCACGTTGGAACTCGAAAATCAACCTGACGAGCCTGCCGCTCCGGCCGGCCAGTCCCGACGCGATCGACCGGCTCATCATCGAACCCGTCCGTGTCGCCCAGGCGCTCGCGGATGAGCCGCTGCTGTGGTTCGACCTCGGCTCCGGCGGTGGGTCGCCGGCGATACCCATCAAGATTTGTCGCCCGCAGCTGCGCTTGACGATGATCGAGTCGAAAGCGCGAAAGGCCGCGTTCCTGCGGGAAGCGGTGCGAGCGCTGAATCTTCCATCCGTGACGGTCGAGAATGTCCGCTTCGAGGAGTTGGCGTTGCGGCCGCAGCTGCACGCGGCCGTGGATCTGATCACGGCGCGAGCCGTCCGAATCGACGCGCCGTTTCTGGGTCTGTGCCGGGCGCTGCTGGCGAATGGTGGTCGCTTGGTCCTGATCGGCGGCGTGCCACTCCCCGCTTCGTCAGGGTTTTCGCCCACAGGCACGCCGTCGTTCTACGAACGTTCCACGTGAAACATTTTCGAGGCGCCCGGCCACGCGTCCGACCCCGGCGGCGTCTGTCCCACGCGTTTGCGACTGCGCGCCGTTGCCCGTGCGTTCACCGCTTGACGCTCGCATAGGCTTCTCGTATCCTTCCGCGCGGACCGCAGTTCCCGCCACGCGAGGAATCCTTGAAATTGGTCATTTGACCAAGATGGGTCGCATCATTTGCGTCGCCAACCAGAAAGGCGGCGTCGGCAAAACGACAACCGCGATCAATCTGGCGGCGTCACTGGCGCTGGCCGACCAGCGTGTCCTGCTGGTCGATGCCGATCCGCAGGCCAACCTCACCAGCGGCGTCGGCCGCAAGGGGCAGGCCCCGGGCGCCGGCACCGTGTATCAGGCGCTGACCAGCGCGGCGCCGACGGTTGATGCGCGGCCGTTCATCATCGACACCGATCTCGACCGCATGCAGCTGATTCCGGCCGACCGGCACCTGACCGGCGCCGAAATCGAGCTCGTGGCGCTGACCTACCGCGAGGAGCGCCTGCGGCTGCTGCTGTCCTCGGTCCGCGGCGACTTCGACTACATCTTCATCGACTGTCCGCCCTCGCTCGGGCTGCTGACGTTGAACGCGCTCGTCGCGGCCGACGCGGTCCTCATTCCGCTGCACTGCGAGTACTTCGCGCTCGAAGGGCTCGCCGACCTCGTCGGGACGATGCGCCGCGTGCGCGCGTCGCTCAATCCGGCGCTCGACATCGACGGCGTGCTGCTGACGATGTTCGACGAGCGCACGAACCTCGGCCGCCAGGTCGCGACCGACGTCCGCGAGTTCTTCAAGGAGAAGGTGTTTCACACGGTGATTCCCCGCAACGTGCGGCTCAGCGAAGCGCCGAGCCACGGGATGCCGGCGATGCTCTATGACGTAAAGTCGCGCGGTGCCGAAGCGTACGTGGCGCTCGCGCGCGAAGTCCTGCAGCGCGCGGCGGCGCCGGCGGCCTGAGTCCGCCACGCGTGCGCCGCGACAACAACCAACGGTGGTGCGAATGACCATACAACCGCAGAAACGCCCGGCACTCGGTAAAGGCCTCAGCGCGCTCATCCCCGATCTGCCCGCGGCGCCCGCCCCGAATGCCACGCTCGAGGCCGACATCGACGCCATCGTGCCGAACGCGTTTCAGCCGCGCAGTCCGCGCGATGACGGCCGGCTCCAAGACCTGGCGCAGTCGATCAAAGCCAACGGCGTCATCCAGCCGATTGTGGTCCGCCGGGTCGCCGACCGGTTCCACCTCATCGCCGGTGAGCGCCGGTGGCGCGCGGCCAGGCTGGCGGGCCTGCTGAAGGTGCCCGTCGCCGTCCGCGACGTCTCGCCAGGCGAGGAACGGTCGCTGCTGGAGATGGCGCTCGTCGAGAACATCCAGCGGGAAGACCTCAATCCGATCGAAGAGGCACACGCCTACCGCCGGCTCGCCGACGAGTTCCATCTCACGCAGGACGCAATTGCGGCGGCCGTCGGAAAGGACCGCGCGTCGGTCGCCAACTGCCTGCGGCTGCTCAAGCTGCCCGAGGACATCCGCACCGAGGTCGCGACCGGACGGCTCTCGATGGGCCACGCGCGCGCCCTGCTCTCGTTGCCCGACGAAGCGGATCAGCGGCGCCTCGGCCGGGACGTGATTGCGCGCGGCTTGTCGGTGCGCGAGACGGAATCCCTCGTCAGGCAGCGACTCGAGGCCGCTGCGCCGGTCGAGCCGCCGCCATCTCCGCCGGTCGACGTGCACACGCGCGCCGCCGAAGACCGACTGAAGCTGATGCTGGGGACGCGCGTGCGCATTGTGCGCAAAGGGCGCGGCGGCCGCATCGAGATCGCGTTCAACACAGAACAGGAACTGATTCGTATCTATGATCAGCTGACGGACCGCTGACCGGCCGCCGGCGACTGGAGAGAGAGACTGTGACCACAAAGCGTCTGACGCAGATGGTCGCCTGCGCCGGTTGAGCGAGCAAACTCGCCGCCGGCGAGCTCGCTCAGGTGCTGAGCGCCATCCCTTCCCCCGACGATGACCGGATCCTGGTCGACTTCAGGACGGCCGACGATGCGGGTGTGTACCGCTGGGACAGCGGACCGGCCCTGGTCCAGACCGTCGACTTCTTCACGCCCATCGTCGATGATCCGTACGTCTTCGGCGAGATCGCCGCCGCCAACGCGGTCAGCGATATCTACGCGATGGGCGGGCGTCCCCTGACCGCGCTCGCCATCGCCGGCTTTCCGAAGGAGGGACTGCCGTCGGACACGATCGGCGACATCTTTCGCGGAGGCTACGACAAACTCCGTGAAGCCGGCGTCGCCCTCCTGGGCGGCCACACCGTCCAGGATCAGGAAATCAAGTTTGGCTACGCGGTCACCGGCGCCATCGATCCGGCGCGGATTCTCACGAATGCCGGCGCCCGGGCGGGTGACGTCCTCTTCCTCACCAAACCGCTGGGCACGGGCATCGTCGGGACGGCGATCAAGTTCGACCGCGTGCCGCCGACGCTGGCGCGCCTGGCCACCGAGTCGATGCGACGGCTGAACCGGCGGGCGGCCGAGGCCATCCAGCAGTTGCCGGCCGCTGCGGTGCACGCCTGCACCGACATCACCGGGTTCGGGTTGGCCGGTCACGGCGCCGAGATGGCCCGGGCAAGCGGCGTGACGCTGAGGATTGAGGCGGTCCGCGTCCCCGTGTTCCCGGGCGCGATCGACATCGCCGCCGCGAATCGATCCGGGGGTCTCGGGGCGAATCAGGAGCACTTCAGCCACGGCATGCGTCTCGACCCGCAGCTGCCGCCCGGCTTCGAGTGGATCCTGTTCGACCCGCAGACCTCGGGTGGTTTGCTCATCGCCGCCGCGGCTGATGCCGCCTCGGCTGTCGAACGGGCGCTGGCGACGAGTCAGGTCGACGCGCCGCGGATCGGCGTCGTCGAACCACGCGCTGAAGGCGTGGATATTGTCGTGGCGCGGTAGACGCGGTTCGTCACACAATGGTATAAAAATCTGTTTTGATTCCCGACCTGTCCGTCATTTGGGTCGTCGTTTTCGTTCTCCTGCTGACCGTGATCCTCGATCGGCTGCTGTTGCGGCCGGTGACCCGCGTCACCCAGCAGCGCGAGGGCGCCGTCCGCTCGGCCCGCGAGCTGGCCGAGGCGTCCCGCGCGCGCGCCGAGTCGGCGCATGAAGAACTCGAATTGGCAACGCGGACGGCGCGGGCCGAGGTCTACCGGCAGATGGAGGAGAAACGACGGGGCGCGCTCGATCGGCGGGCGGAGCTCCTCGCGGCGACCCGAAGCGAAATCGACCGCATGACGACCGACGCGACCGCTCGGATCCGGTCCCAGGCGGCGGCGGCGCGCGTGCACATCGACCGGGACGCCGACGCGCTGGCCAACACGATCGTCGAGCGCGTGCTCGGCCGAAAAGCTTCCTGACAACGATATGCGCCGTTTGATGCCTCTCCGCCGCGGCTCGGCGCGTGCTTGTGAAACAGCACACAAGCTCGCTCGCCTGGGCGCTGTCGCCGTCTTCGCGGTCGCGGTGCTCGGGACGCCCCTCGGTGCATCACAGCCGGCCGAATCGGCCCCCCGGGCCGCCGGTGAGCCGGCGCCCGCGGCGGAGGGCCATCCGTGGCTCGACGCGGCCGCCCGACTCGTCAACTTCGGCATTCTTGCCGGCACGCTCTGGTACCTGCTGCGGTCCCCCATCGCGCGATACCTCGAGGATCGCCGCACCCAGATCCGGACGGACCTGGTGAACGCGGCCGAAGTGAAGCAGACCGCCGCGACGCAGATCGAAGAAATCGACCGGCGGATGAAAGCGCTGCCCGGCGAGCTCGAGGCCCTGCGGACCCAGGGCGGCCAGGAAGTCGCCGCCGAAGAGGAGCGGATTCGCACGGCGGCGGCGGCCGAGCGCGCGCGGCTGCTCGAACAGGCCCACCGGGAGATCGACCTCCAGGTGAAAGTCGCCGAACGCGACCTCGTCGCGCACGCGGCCGATCTGGCCATTGGCGTCGCGTCGGACCGGATCAAGAAGAACATCACCGACGACGATCAGACGCGCCTCGTCGATCGGTACGTGCAGCAACTGCGGCCATGACGAACAAAACGGCCGCCACCCGCTACGCGCGCGCCCTGCTGGATGTCGCCGTCCAGGAGAAGGCGAACCCGGAATTGATCGAGCAGGAGCTCGCCGCGTTTGTCGACCTCTTCAGCCGGTACCCCCTGCTGGCCAGGGTGCTGTTGAATCCGGCCGTGCCGGTCCAGCGCAAACGCGCGGTGGTCGTCGAGCTGACCCGCCGCGCGACGACGTCGACGACCCTCGCCAAGCTGCTGGCGCTGCTCGCCGACCGCGATCGCCTGGTCTTGCTGCCGGACCTGCTCGCGGCGTACCGCGATCGCCTGCTCGATTACCGGCGGGTGGTCCGCGCCGAAGTCACCACGGCCGCCCCGCTGGCGTCCGACCGGGTCCGCGCGATCGAACGGAGCCTCGCCGAGCTGACGGGGCGCACGGTGATGCTCGACGCCCGCATCGATCCGGCGATCATCGGCGGCGTCGTCGCGCGCATCGGCAGCACGGTCTACGACGGGTCGGTGACGCGACAGCTGCAGCGAATGAAGGAACGGCTCGTGGAGAGCGTGTAAATGGACATCAAAGCCGAAGAGATTTCCAAGATCATTCGCGAACAGATTGGCAGCTTTGCCGTCGACGTCGACGTGTCCGAAGTCGGCAGCATCATTTCGATCGGCGACGGCATCGCGCGCGTCCACGGCGTCGAGAACGCGATGGCGGGTGAGATGCTCGAGTTCCCCCACGGCGTCTTCGGGATCGCGTTGAATCTCGAAGAAGAGAGCGTCGGCGCGGTGCTCCTGGGCGAGTTCAAGGACATCAAGGAGGGCGATCCGGTCAAGCGGACCGGCCGCATCATTTCAGTGCCGGTCGGCGAAGAGCTGCTGGGCCGCGTCGTGAACGCGCTCGGCCAGCCCATCGACGGCCGGGGGCCGATCGTCACCAAGCAGTTCGCACCGATCGAGCGTCTCGCGCCGGGCGTCGTCGACCGGCAGTCGGTGAAAGAACCGCTTCAGACAGGCCTGAAGGCGATCGACGGCATGGTGCCGATTGGACGCGGGCAGCGGGAATTAATTATCGGCGATCGCCAAACTGGCAAAACCGCTATTGCAATAGACACTATCATTAATCAACACGATGTAAAATGTATTTATGTCGCCATCGGCCAAAAAGCTTCGTC